>DASWOO010000966.1:0-6602 GCA_036404335.1 Kofleriaceae bacterium | reverse complement strand
GGGCTCGATCGGTCGCCGCTGGCGGCGGGCGCGGGATCACCGCCCTCGGCGGTCTCGCCGGCCTCGCCGGCCTCGCCGGTCTCGCCGGCCTCGCCTTCCGTGTCGTCGTCGCTGCTCTCGCCGGTGTCGATCGTCACCTCCATGCCGGCGGTGTCGTTCGCGTCGCCGGTCATGGGCACGGCGGTCTCGGCCTCGGACGGCGGCCCGAGCTCGACATCGGCCGGCAGCTGCGTCGGATCGATCGCCTGCATGATCGTCGTGCGGTTGCCGTCGTCGATCACCTGGTGCTCGCCGGTCCGGCGCATGGCGTCGCGCGGCGACGCGGGAGCCGTGACCGGCGGCGGCGCCACGCCCGCGGCGGCGGCGACCCGCGCGGCGAGATCGGCCGCCAGCGACGGCGCCGACTCGGCGACCGCGCCCTGGGGCGGCGGCGTCTGCAAGGTCTGCGTGCGCGGCCGCAGGGTCACCGGCCGGGTCCGCGTCAGCCGGCGCGGCGCCTCCTCCTCGGGCAGCTCGACCCGCGCCTTCCACCACGCGGCGGAGGCCTCGACCCCGAGCGCGGGCGACACGACCATGCCCGGCGGCCGATCGGCGCCGGTGACCGACTCGTGCACCCAGGTCACCGTGGCGTCGATCGCGACGCCGTCGTCGGTGGCGATCACCAGCGGCGTCCCGACCGGCATCGGCGCCGCGACCTCGAGCCAGCCCGTGCTCGGGCGCACTTGCCCGAGCTTGATCCGCTTGCCGAGCGATATCCCGCGATACGTGAGGTCGACGAAGCTTTCACCCACGGCCGGAGCATAACGCAGGGCGGGCCGTGCATACTCGCGACGTGGGCCTCCTCGATCGATTGCGCCACCTGCGGTCGGCCGCTCCGGATGACGACATCGCCGGCCGGAGCCAGGCGCTGGTCGTGCGCGGCAACGAGTTCGGCTACGACGAGTTCGGCCTGTCGCGCGATTCGTTCCGCGGCGCGGCCCGGGTCGCGCGCTGGCTGTACCGCAACTACTTCCGCGCGGCCGCGTTCGGCGTCGAGAACATCCCGGCGACCGGCCGGGTGATCTTCGTCTCCAACCACTCGGGCCAGCTGCCGTTCGACGGCCTGGTGATCGGCAGCGCGTGCTTCCTCGAGCCGCCGCAGCCGCGGCTGGTGCGGTCGATGGTCGAGTACTTCGTGCCGACCGTGCCGTTCGCGTCGTACCTGCTGGCGCGCTGGGGCCAGATCACCGGCACGCCCGAGAACTGCCGCCGGCTGCTCGCCGCGGAGGAGGCCGTGCTGGTGTTCCCCGAGGGCGCGCGCGGGATCTCCAAGAGCTTTGCCAAGCGCTACCAGCTCGCCGAGTTCGGCACCGGGTTCATGCGGCTCGCGCTCGAGATGCGCGCGCCGATCGTGCCGATCGCGGTGATCGGCGCCGAGGAGCAGGCGCCGGCGATCAACGTCAAGCCGCTGGCGAGGCTGCTCGGCACGCCGTCGTTTCCGATCGTGCCGTACCCGCCGTTCTTCCCGCTCGTGCCGCTGCCGGTGAAGTACCGCCTGCACTTCGGCGAGGCGATCCACGTGTCCGGCGATCCGGATGACGACGACGAAGTCCTCGAGGAGAAGGTCCGCGGCGTGCGCGACCGGGTCCAGGCGCTGATCCACCACGGCCTGCGGGAGCGCCAGCATGTCTTCTGGTAAGCCCCGCAAGGTCGTGATCACCGGGATCTCCGGCCGGCTCGGCCGGATCGTCGCGCGCCGGCTGCACCACGATCTCGACTGGCAGATCGTCGGCCTCGACCGCCGGCCGATGCCGGGCCGGCCCAAGGACATCGAGCACCACCAGGTCGATCTGCGCAGCAAGAAGGCGCGCGACATCTTCCGCGCCGGCGACGTCGACGCGCTGATCCACCTCGGCGTGATGCACGACCCGCGGGCGCGCGCGGCGGAGATCTACTCGTGGAACATCGCGGGCACGACCAAGCTGCTCGAGTACTGCCAGGCGTACGGCGTGCCCAAGGTCGTGCTGCTGTCGTCGGCCAACGTCTACGGCCCGCGGCCCGATAACCCGCAGTTCCTCACCGAGGACGCGCCGCTGCTCGCCGCCCAGCGGTTCCCGCAGATCCGCGACCTGGTCGAGATCGACCACCTGGTGTCGACGTTTCTGTGGCGCGCCCGGGCCACCGAGACGGTGATCCTGCGGCCGGTCCACATCGTCGGGCCGGTGCACAACGCGCCGTCGAACTACCTGCGGATCGAGCGGCCGCCGGTGCTGCTCGGCTTCGATCCGATGGTCCAGCTGGTCCACTACCAGGACATCGCCGATGCGATCGCCCTGGCGCTCGCGCCCGGCCGGCGCGGCATCTACAACATCACCGGCCCAGGCGAGCTGCCGCTGTCGGCGATCCTCGCCGAGCTGGGCCGCGCGCCGATCCAGCTGCCGCACCCGGTGGCCAGGCCGATCCTGTCGCTCGCGTTCAAGCTCGGCATCTCCAGCTTCCCGGTCGCCGAGCTCGACTTCATTCGCTACGTCTGCATGGTCGACGGCCGCCGCGCCGGCGCCGAGCTGGGCTTCCGCCCGCGCTTCGGCCTGCGCGAGACGATCCACGCGGCGAACGAGACGGCCTAGTGAAACGTCGCTTCATCATCGGATGACACGTCGATCGTGCCGAACCGCTCCTCGTAGCGCTCGAGGTTCTTCTGCAGCGCGGCGAGCAGGCGCTTGGTGTGGCGCGGAGACGAGATCACGCGGGCGCGGACCTTCGCGCGGCCGTTGCTCGGCTGGATGAACGCGAAGTCGAGCACGAACTCGTTCTCCGTGTGATTGAGCAACACCAGATTCGAGTAGACCCCTTGCGAGATGTCCTCGTCGATCTGGACCTGGAGCTTGGGCGATCCTGTCTCGTCCGACATGCGCGCGACCCTATCCTATCGGCGCGGGGAGGGGCTCCCCAAGCCGACTGACTCGCGGTGCAGCGTTTCCGTCGAGATCCGGTCAGCGCTGCCTGAGACCCCTGCGTCACCTGCGACGAGTTGATCGCAGTTCATGTGTCGGTGGCTATCGCTGTGGTCGCCAGACTGGCCCTTTCAGCGAACAACCGGTGACAGAGCACCTCATCTCGAGTGTCGGTCCTCTACGACATTTGCCGCCGCAACCACGTAACCGCGCGTTTCCTCATCGAGGTGATCTCTCAGACGAGCTGTTTCAGAGCTGGCCCAGAATCTGCTCATGAGTCCAGACAACGACGATCACCGCAGCAGTTGATTGGTCCTGCCACGATTTCGACGACGACTGTCGGGTTCCACGACAACGAAAGGTTTACACGCGCGACGCAGGTGTCCAACGTTTCGACTCGATAGATGATCAGCGGGTTTTCCTCCCCCTCATCCCGCTGGTCTCCCCCACTATCTGAGGCAACAAGTAGCGCTGCGATCTGCGCCCGGCCCTCTTGGTCCCTCCCAGGAGGGCCTTTATTTTTTCGGCAGATCACCCGGATTTCGCGGTATTGGACGTCTACTTATGCGCATCCTGGCGCTCGACGTCGGCAGCAAGACCATCGGCCTGGCCATGACCGACGAGGTCATGATCGCTGCGCATCCGCACGGGGTGCTCGCGCGCGCCGGTCACACGCTGGACGCAGCTTCGATCACCGCGCTCGTCCGTGAGCACGGCATTACCGATGTCGTGGTGGGCATTCCCTACGAGCTGTCCGGAAAGATCGGACATCGCGCGCGCCGGGTGCAGGAGCTGGTTGCCGTGCTTCGCCAGGCGCTGCCGGCCGAGATCGCGATCCACGATCAGGACGAGCGGTTCACGACCGCGCAGGCCGAGCGCATCCTGCTCGAGGCCGATGTGTCGCGCAGCAAGCGGCGCGGCGTGATCGACCAGCAGGCCGCCGCGCTGATCCTGAGCGCGTGGCTCGACGGCTACCACCGCCGCCAGCAGCGCTGAAAACACGGCCAAGCCCCGCAACGCCTCGCGGCGGGATCGCTGGTAGGCTGCCTCCCGTGTCGAAGGGCAGCTTCCGTACCGCGCTCGTCATTGTCCTGGGCTCGCTCGCCATCGTGGCCGGGCTCGCGGCCTGGGCGATTACCCGGGCGCTGGATTACCCGGGTGCGCCGCACGGCGGCGCGGGCCGCGACGTCGACGTCGAGATCAAGAGTGGCATGAGCTTCCCGGTGATCGCGACGATGCTCGCGGACAAGGGGATCATCGACAAGCCGAGCTGGTTCCGGATCTACGCCATGTGGGAAGGCGACACCACGAACGTCAAGACCGGCAAGTATGTCATCAAGGACAACGTCGCGCCCAAGCAGGTGCTGGCGGTGCTGGTCGCCGGCATCAAGGAGATCGATACCAAGGTCACCTTGCCCGAGGGCAAGAACATGCTCGAGTTCTTCGAGCTGATCGAACAGGCCAAGATCGCCAAGGCGTCCGAGCTCGAGGCGCTGGCCCGCGACAAGGACTTCCTCGGCAAGCACGGCATCGCCGGCGACACCGTCGAGGGCTACCTGTTCCCCGACACCTACCAGATGCGGGTCAACGAGAAGCCCAGCGCCGTGCTGCAGAAGCTCGTCACCCGCCACCAGGAAGTGTGGAACGAGCTGATCGCCAAGCACGCCAAGGACGCCGCCAAGCTCAAGGACAAGCTCGGCTGGACCGATCGCGATCTGCTCACGCTGGCGTCGATCGTCGAGAAGGAGGCCGTCGACCCGGGCGAGCGGCCGCGGATCGCGCAGGTGTTCGTCAACCGCCTGACGTCGTCGAGCTTCTCGCCCAAGAAGCTCGAGACCGATCCGACGATCCGCTATGGCTGCATGGTTCCAGCGCAGAAGTCCGCGGCGTGCCAGCAGTGGGACAAGCGTGATCGGCTGCACCGCGCGCAGCTCGACGACAAGGACAACCCGTACAACACGTACCAGCACGAGGGCCTGCCGCCCGGGCCGATCTCGAACCCGGGCAAGGGCTCGATCGAAGCGGTGTTCGCGCCCGACGGCAGCGAATACTTTTACTTCGTGGCCAAGGACGCACGGAACCATGCCTTCGCCAAGACGTTCGACGAGCACAAGCGCAACGTCGAGCGCTACATGAAGTAGCCACCACGTTTCTCGCCCTATGCTAGGGTCGATCCCATGAGTCTCGTGGGACAGATCGCCGAGCTCCAGAACCTCAAGACGTACAAGGAGCTGTCCTGGGAGGGCAGCTTCGAAGAGTACCTCGAGCTGGTTCGCAAGAACCCGCAGATCACGCGCAACGCCTACCAGCGCCTGTACGACATGGTGCTAGCGCACGGCGTCGAAGAGTACATCGACAACAAGAAGAAGCTGGTCCGCTACAAGTTCTTCCGCGACGAGGCCCACAGCGGCCACGACGCGGTGTTCGGGCTCGACGTCCCGCTGATGCGCCTGATGAACGTGCTGAAGAGCGCGGCCCAGGGCTACGGCACCGAGCGCCGCATCATCCTGCTGCACGGTCCGGTCGGCTCGGCCAAGTCGACGATCGCCCGGCAGCTCAAGAAGGGCCTCGAGGAGTACTCGCGCACGCCCGACGGATCGCTCTACACGTACTACTGGACCCTGCCGGGCGCGCTGTCCGAGCTCGCCGGCGGCTCCGAGACGTTCCCGTCGCCGATGCACGACGAGCCGCTGCGCCTGATCCCGCGCGAGTGGCGCGAGCAGACGATCAGCAAGCTCAAGCTCGGCACCGATGACCACAAGGTCAAGATCGACGGTGACGTCAACCCGGCCTGCCGGCTCATCTTCAAGGAGCTGATGCGGCACTACGAGGGTCACTTCGACAAGGTGATGAGCCACATCCGGGTCAAGCGCCTGGTGCTGTCGGAGCAGGACCGGATCGGCATCGGCACGTTCCAGCCCAAGGACGAGAAGAACCAGGACTCGACCGAGCTGACCGGCGACATCAACTACCGCAAGATCGCCACGTTCGGCTCGGACTCCGATCCGCGCGCGTTCAACTTCGACGGCGAGTTCAACATCGCCAACCGCGGCATCCTCGAGTTCGTCGAGATCCTGAAGCTCGACGTCGCGTTCCTCTACGACCTGCTCGGCGCGACCCAGGAGCGCAAGATCAAGCCGAAGAAGTTCGCGCAGACCGACATCGACGAGGTGATCCTCGGCCACACCAACGAGGCCGAGTACAAGAAGCTCCTGAACAACGAGTTCATGGAGGCGCTGCGCGACCGCACGGTGAAGGTCGACATCCCGTACATCACCAAGGTCAGCGAAGAGGTGAAGATCTATACGAAGGACTTCACCTCGAGCAAGGTCGGCAAGCACGTCGCGCCGCACACGCTGTACGTCGCCGCGCTGTGGGCGGTGCTGACCCGGCTCGAGGATCCCAAGAAGCACTCGCTGTCGTTGATCCAGAAGGCGAAGCTGTACGACGGCAAGACGCTGCCGGGCTTCACCCAGGACAACATCAAGGAGCTGCGCAAGGAGTCCAACCGCGAGGGCCTCGACGGCATCTCGCCGCGCTACATCCAGGACAAGATCGCCAACGCCCTGGTCTCGGACAAGGCCGACGGCGCGATCAACCCGTTCATGGTGATGAACGAGCTGGAGAGCGGCCTGCGCAGCCACTCGCTGATCAACTCCGACGAGCAGC
>DASWOO010000965.1:0-10681 GCA_036404335.1 Kofleriaceae bacterium | reverse complement strand
TTCCTCGACAGCGCGAGCGCGATGATCCCGACCCGGTTCGGCGCCGTGGCGTCCCGCCGGATCGAGGACGCGCTGTACGACGCCGGGGCGGCGCTGTGCGTCGCCGGTGGCCGGCCCGACCCCGACGACCCGGGCCACGAGCTGCCGGTCGCCGCGATCCAGCTGCCGGCCGGCGCCGTGCCCGATCTGGTGGGCCTGTCGCGCGCCGTCGTCGGCCTGCCCGAGTACGCCCGGCCGCGCCGCCTGTACCTCGCGACGTCGATCCCGGTCACGGACGGCTACCGCCCGCTCAAGCGCGCGCTCGCCGCCGCCGACCTGACCGACGCCGCGCGCGTCCTCGTCTGGGACACGCTGACCCAGCGCTACACCGCTACTTCGTGACGCCCTTGGGCAGCAGCACCCAGTACTTGCCGGGCCCACCCATCCGGCCGCCGAGCTCGGCGGCGTCGGCGTCATCACCCCAGTAGATGTCGCCGCGCACCGCGCCCATGATGCCGGCGCCGGTGTCCTGCGCGATCAGCAGGTGGTGCCACAGCTCGGTCACGCCCTTCTGTCCGGGCACCGGCGCGTGGGCCTCGACGAACACCGGCGTCGACATCGCGATGAACGACCGGTCGACCGCCATCGACCGGCGCGGGGTCAGGATCGTCATCTGCGAGCCGACCGCGCCCGGTTGCTTGGAGACCTTGAAGAACACGTACGACGCGTCCTGATCGGCGATCTCGTCGTAGCGCGTGGGGTTGTCGTGGAACCACTTGCGGATGCCCTGCATCGTGCCCTCGCCGGCCTTGAGGAAGCCGCCGCCGCGCAGCACGCCGCCGACGCCCTTGTACGCCCGGCCGTTCTTGCCGGCGAACTCGAGCCACACCGTCGACTGGTCGTCCATCACCGCCTTGGCCGAGCCCTCGATCTGCGCGAACAGCAGGTCGACCGGATCGTCGACGTACATCAGCTCGAGCCCGCGCCTGGCGAGCGCGCCTTTGCGGATCTCCTCGCGCGTGTAGTAGGGCTGCAGCTCGCCCTTCTCCATCCGGCCCCAGATCCGGCGGCCGTGGGCGTCCTTGATGTACGCGCCGAGGTCGACCATGACGAGGTCGTCGGGGTGGCCGAGCACCGGGATCTGGTACTTGCCGTGCCTGGTGCGCGACGCGTGGAGCTCGGCGACGTAGAACCCGGTCAGCTTGCCGACCGCGCCCTTGCTGCCGGCGGCGACGTACGGCGCGAACTCGGCCTCGAACATCGCGCGCGCGGCGGTGTCGTCGTCGGGCTTGATCGCGGCCGCGGCGGCGCACGCCTTACGCCACTGGCTCGCCTTGCCGCCATGGCCGTCGGTGCCGACCGCGGCGTCGTCGGCGAGCTCGCGCAGCCGGGCGCACGATCGGAGGAACGACGCCACGGCTTCGGCCAGCTTGTCGTCGGCCCAGCCCGGCAGGTCCTTGAACGCCACCTTGGTCAGGGTCAGCGCGTCGCGCGGCGTGGTCGAGCCCTCGACGGCGTGCGCGGTGGTGTCCGCGGCGTCGTCGGGGACGCACGTGCACTCGGGGGCCGCGGCGGCCGGGGAGGAGAGGCCGACGATCAGCGAGAGGAGCAACGCGCGGCGCATGGCGGGCACAACGCCCGAGCTTACCGCGACATCGCGCTCACTGCGGCGCGGACATGGTGAACACCTCGACCCAGTTCTCGTCGGCGTTGGTCTCGGCGGGCAGGTTGATCACCCAGCTCGACATCACCAGCTGGCCGTTGGCCGTGGCGTCCGACGCGAAGAACCCGTAGCCACCGGCGAACGCCTTGGTGCCGCCGGCCGTGCCGCCGGCGATCGAGGTGTGCGTCCACTTGCCGTCGGCGCCCTTCTGCGCGAGCTGCAGCTCCTGCGTGGTCGCGTCCTGGTAGGCGATCTGCGGGCCGCCCGCGGTCAGCACCAGGCTCGCGTTGTTGCCGACGAAGTGGAAGACCGGCTTGGGCAGGCCGTCGGCGGTCATGCCGTCGATCCGGTAGCCGTCGTCGACGATCTGCGGCGTCGCGCCCGGGGCATCGGTGACGATCCGCAGGTCGTCGTTGAGCAGGACGCCGACGTAGGCGACGTTGACCACGCCCTTGGCGTCGACCGCGACCGACGGGGTCCAGCCGGCGTCGATCCCGCCCGAGCCGTCGAGCACGCGCGGCGCGCCGAACTGGCCGGCGGCGACGTTGAACTTGGCGAGCTTGAGGTCGCCGGCCGCGCGGTCGTAGTACGCGACCACCGGCGACTGGTCGGGCAGGCGCGCCGAGTCGATGAACACGCCCAGCCCGGCGGGCAACGGATAGATGTCGGGGCTGTCGGGGTTGTCGGACGGCAGCGGCGCGGTGTCGACGACCCAGAACTGCCAGTCGGCGCTCGACGCCGGGTGCGCGGTCTGCGCCGACGCGAACCGGACCTCGGCGCGGGTGCCCTTGGCGTCCTTGACGTGCGCCAGGTACGCGATGCCCGGGCGGCCGTCGTCGGTGCGCAGGCTCAGCGAGGTGTACATGCCGACCAGCGCGCCGCCGTCGCCGAGCGCGCCGGTGCCGGCGTCGACCACGTGGCTGGTCCACGCGCCGTTGATCTTCTGCGCCAGCTTGAGCGACGCGGTGTCGTGATCGAAGTACGCCACGCTCGGCGTACCGTCGCCGGCGACCGCGATGCTGGTGTACATGCCGACGTCGGGGCCGGCCTCGGACACGCCGTTGCGCGTCGTCGAGCCGGGGATCACGATCGGGCCGGCGGGGACGCCGTCGACCCACTCCCAGCTGGCATTGTCGATCCGGCCGCTGGCCGTGACCTTAGCGACGACCAGGTCGCCGTGCGATTCGGCGTAGGCCGAGACCCAGATCGCGCCGTCGGGGCCGACCGCGACGTGCGAGTACGGGCCGATCCGGCCCGGCGGGATGTCGTCGGAGCACTGGCAGGTCTGGTCGATGCAGAACGGCAGCTGACCGGGGCACGCGTCCGCCGGGCAGTCCGAGTCCATCTCGCACATCGTCGGCTTCTCGTCGGCGCTCTTGCTGTTGCAGCTGCACGCCGGCTGCATCGACATCAGCACGGCGCCGCCGGTCCACAGCGCGCCGGCGAGCACCGCGCGGGCGGTGCGGCGGCGGCGGGCGAGCACCAGGCCGCCGACCAGGAGGACGAGCACCAGGCCGCCGGCGCCCGGCGCGCCGCCGGTCGTCGAGCAGCCGCCCGCGTCCACCGTGGACGGGGTGACCAGCGCGACCGACGTGTTGCCGACCTCGTCGCGGACGTAGACCGCGACCTGGCCGCGGTCGTCGGCGTAGGCGCCGGAGGCCTCGCGGCCGAGCCGGGCGGTTCCGCCGGCGACCCACGGCGAGTCGGGCTTGTCGGCGCCGGGGCGGCCGAACGCGTACGACAGCGTCGTGCCGCTGACGAGGTCGAACGCCGGGACCTCGAACGTGCCGTCGTTCCACGCCGCCTTATCGGTGGCGATCGCCGGGCCGACGGAGTCGATGATCACCGGGAACTGCTGGGCCTCGGACACCGTGTGATAGTCGCCGGCCACGCGCGAGCGCAGGCCGACCGTGTACTTGCCCTGCCACGCGAACGCCGCGTCCTCGATGACGAGCGGGCCGGTGCGGTACGGCCGCCACATGCCGTTGTTCAGCTGATACGACCACTCGAGCGGCCGGCCGGTAGCGTCGACCTGATCGACGTCGAACTCGACGCGCGGCAGCTCGCCGTCGGCCGCGTGGGCCAGCGCGCCGCGGACCTTGTCGGGCGCCGGGGTGTGGGTGGCCGTCAGCCGTGCGTGGCCGGTCGACACCGCCGCGTGCGAGGTGCGAGTCGCGTCGAGCCGGCGCACCGCGCTGGCGAGCAGCGGGTGGGTCGTGGCCGACGCGCGCAGGCCCTGGCCCGGGGCGAGCGAGCCGTAGATCGCGAGGAAGTCGGTCTGGTTGCTGTTGACGTGCTTGATCGACAGGTTGTCGATGTCGAACCCGGCGAGCGACGGCAGCGAGATCGCCGGCAGGTTGCCGAGCAGCGGCGTGATCAGGGTCAGCACCGACGGTAGGACGCCGGCGAGCTGCGACGCGGGCTCGGAGATGAAGTCGGTGTTGATCACCGAGACCTGGACGTCCGGCGCCGAGATCCCGACCAGCGACGGCGTGATCGACGTGGTGCCGCCCGCCTCCGCGAACTCGAGGTTGACGCCGACGTCGAGCGACAGGTCGGCGGTGAACACCCGGACGTAGCGCTCGTAGATGAACGCGTAGAAGTCGATCTCGAGGTGATGGACCCCGAGCGTGATCGCCGGCGAGGTCGCGGTGTTGTCGCCGATCGTGAACTGGATCGCCTGCTGCGGCCGGGTGACCAGCAGCATCGGGTTGGTCTTGTCGGCGACCTGGGCCAGCGACGGCACGAGCAGGCTGAAGATGCCGACGTTGAGCTGGCTGACGAAGCTGGTGCCGATGCCGAGACACAGGCCGCCGGAGGTCACCAGGTGGTGGCCGGCGAGGTCGAGCATTGGCTTGGACAGGCCGATCGCGAGGTCGGCCGGGGCCGGCGGGTCGATGCCGTCGAACGCGGGCGCGGCGTCGAGCCGGAAGGTCTGGCGCGCGGTCTTGGGCAGCGAGGTCGGCGCCTGGTCGAGCGCCGGGGCCGGCAGCGGCGGCACGCACAGCGCGGGCTCGCTCGCCAGGCCGGCCGTGCGGGTCGACGGGTCGCGGTCGGAGTTGAGGCCGGTGATCACGCCGAGGCTGAGACCGCCGCCGGCGATGTGGGCGTAGCCGCCGGGGGTGAGGCGGGCCTCGAGCTTGGCGGTGATCCCCGGGACCAGGCCGGCGAGCAGGTTGCCGACGTCCATCGTTCCGACGAGCCCGAGCGGGTTGGGCAGGAACTCGGGCAGCAGCTGCTGGATCATCGGCGAGATCTCGTCGCGGATCGTGTCGGCGACGGTGCCCTTGAACAGGTCGACGAGGAAGCCGAGGATGTCGCCGGCGAAGCCGCAGCCGTCGAGCTGCGGGTCGCTGATCGAGAAGTTCGAGATCGGGTTGACCGTGAACTTGAGCTCGCCGGTCGCCGCGTCGACGCCGATCGGCACGCCGACGTCACCCTTGATGCTGTCGATGCGGACCCCGAGGTCGCAGCTGCCGAAGAACGCCGACAGGTGGATCGTCGCGGTCGCCTTGACGTCGACGTGGACGTTGAGCGCCTGGGTGCCGTTCGGGGTCACCGCCACGCTGTTGATCGTGGGCGAGACCCGGCAGCCCTTGGTGCAGCCGCCCTGGTTGGTCTCGCAGTAGTCGACGGTGTACTTCGAGCCGCCCGGCAGGCAGAACCCGCCGCTCAGCTCGTCGTTGAGCAGCCCCGGCATCACCGAGGTCAGCGTGGTGAAGCCATGTGGGGTGATGCGCATCTGCGCGCCACCCTCGATGGTTTGCGCGGCTGGCAAGCCGCCTTGTGGCAGTGGTTGGACCGCAGCGCATGCGCCGCAGCCGCCGGCCGAGCCGCAGGCCCCCATGGCGAGGACAAACGCCACGGACATGACCAGGTTCCAGTGAGAGCGGTGAACCATGAGGTGTTCTCCCCGAACGATCGAGCCTTCTTATACCTGAAGCCTGATCATGATCGACAGATCTATTCGTGGGTAGGTCTTCAATTCGGCTGAGCTTTTCCGCACAGGCTGTGTGGGCACGCTTCATTTCACGCAGCCGCCCCACCGCCGATCGCACAAACTTGGTGAGGTCGGGCTTGACACTGGTCGGTGAGAGTCGCTATGTAGTCCGCCCGCAACCGGACTGGGTCCGTAGCTCAGATGGATAGAGCGCCGGGCTTCGAACCCGTAGGTCGGGCGTTCGAGTCGCCCCGGACTCACTGACAATCGAATCGTTTCGCCCATCTAACCGGGGGCATAGCTCAATGGTAGAGCATCGGACTCTTAATCCGCTGGTTGAAGGTTCGAGTCCTTCTGCCCTCACCCCGAAGAAGTTCAAACGGCGCGCAGCAATGCGCGCCGTTTGGCGTTCCGGACCCGCTCTTCTGCACATGCTACCGTGAGCCTGTGTCGCGTCGGGCCACCCTGGGCATGATGACCGAGGCCGCGTACCTCGCGTACGACCAGAGCCACGCCGGCAAGCACGAGTACGTCAACGGCGAGGTCGTCGCGATATCGGGCGTGTCCGACGCCCACGACCGGATCCAGGTCAACGCCACGCTCGCGCTCGGCAGCCGGCTCCGCGGCGGCCCGTGCCGCGTGCGCGGCTCCGATCTCCGCGTCCGCCTCGACGAGACCGGCCTGTACTGCTACCCGGACCTGACGATCGTCTGCGGCGAGCCCGCGTTCGCCGACACCCGCCCGGTCACCCTGCTCAACCCGCGCGTCGTCATCGAGGTCCTGAGCGAGACCACCGAGGAATACGATCGCGGCGCCAAGGTCGCCCACTACCGCCACCGCGCCTCCGTCGACCTGCTCCTGCTCATCGACTCCCAGCGCCGCCTGATCGAGCGCCAGCAGCGCAACCCCGACGGCACGTGGACCCTGTCCGAGCACACCGCGGGCTCGGTCCTCGTCCTCGACCACGCGCTCCCCTTCGACGAGCTCTACGACGGCGTCGCCCTCCCGCCGGCTTCGTAGCTACAGCGGCAGGTCGGCGTCGCCGCGCTTCCAGCGGTGGTCGCCGTCGGCGTCGAGCAGGATGGGGCTGGCGAGCGCGAAGGGGGTGACGCCCGGGTGCTTCCACTTGTCTTGCTGGTAGCTGCCGGTCTGCTCGAGCGGCAGGGGCGTGTCGCCGTCGGCGGTGACGCCGAGCCAGGTGTCGGCGTCGCCGATGGTGATCGCGCCGGCCCAGTGGAAGGTGCGGGAGGCGGGCGGGACGTCGATGGTCTGGGCCAGGGCGGGGCCGGCGGCGGTGCCGACGGTGATCCGGAGGCGGTCGGCGTGGACGAAGCCGGCCTGGGCGAGCGTGATGTCGACCCAGGCGGTGCCGCGCGCGTGGAGTGCCTGGCCGGGGCCGGCGGTCGGGGTCGCCCCCCGGGCGGCGGCGACCTCGACGTCGAGCCACGGGCCGCTGGTCGCGACCACGCGGCGGGCGCGGATCGCGGCGACGAACCCGGCCTGGTCGAACGGCGCCGTGCGCGGATCGTCGACGTAGACGTAGGTGCGGGTCGTGCCGTCGAGCACCCAGTTGAGGTCGTGGGTGTCGCTGTTGCCGAGCGGGGTGATCAGGTGGCCGTGGTCGACGAAGGTGTAGAAGTCGCGGACGCCGTCGTCGAACCGGCGGTCGCCGGCGAGGTTGAACGCGGTGTAGCCGGCGAGGACCTCGACGGCGTCGAACTCGGTCGGGAACGGCGGCGGCCAGGTCACGCCGTCCCAGCGCGCGCCGTCGTACAGCGCGGCGTAGCGGAACCGCGGATGGTTGAGCTGGACGACCGGCCCGCCCGGCATGTGGTGCGCGTAGTCGAACAGCGCGCGGGCGTCGCCGTGCAGGATCGCCGGGGCGTCGCCGGGGCCGCCGCCGTGCGGCTGGTCGCGCTGCACGACGACGGGGTAGACGCCGACGTGCAGCTGATCCGAGGTCAGCTCGTCGGACGGGATCGACGCCAGCACGCCGTCGAGGCCGAGCGCGGCGATCTCGGCGGACAGGTCGCCGTTGGCGTTGTGATCCGACAGGCCGACGACCTGGATGCCGGCCGCGGCCTGGGCGACCGCGCGCTGCGGGTTGGGCAGCCGCGAGTCGTTCGACGCGAACGCGTGGACGTGCAGGTCGGCCGCGAGCGTGCCGTGCGGGGTCCACGCGCGGGCGAGCGCGATCGGCAGCGCGACCGGGCCGCGCCCCGCCGACAGGTCGACCTCGGCCTCGAACCGCTCATACTCGATGCCGCGCCACGCGATCACGCGGTAGCGGCCGTACGGGATCGCCGGCGACGGCACGCAAGCGTCCTTGCCGACCGGGACCTCGGCGCTGCCGGTCGCCAGGATCAGGCCATCCCACGAGCCGACGACGCCCGGCGCGATCGCGCACGCCGCCCCGCCCTGGCGCTGGCCGTACAGGTCGAGGTTGCCCAGGTGCAGCGGCGCGCCGTGGCCGTCGACGAGCAGCACGCGGGCGCCGACCGGCTGATGAGTCGCGGCGTCGGTGACGCGCAGGACCAGCGAGGTCGTCGACGGACCGGCCGGGCGCACGTCGGGCCGGGGCGGGCGCGCATCCCGCGCGGCGATCCCGGCGGCGAGCGCGACGACGAGCGCGACGACGAGCGCGACGGCGATCAGGCCGCGCCGCCGGGTCATCGCCGGATCATCGCAGCCGGAACTCGGCGCCCGCGGTGATCGCGAGGCCGAGCTGGATCTGCGAGCCCAGGCCGTGGTTGAAGTCGCTGAACCCGAGCGAGACGTCGGCCTCGGCGACCACCGCGATCGACGGCGCGACCTTGACCCGCACGCCGCCGCCGCCGTGCAGCGGGATGATCAAGCCCGACACGTTGTCGCCGGAGAAGTGCGCGCCGCCCAGGCCGATGCCGACCTTGCCGAACGGCTGGAACTGGCCCTGCGGGATGAACATCCGGCGGATGCTGGCCGAGACCTCGACGCCGGTGCCGTCGGTCAGGCCGTGGTCGCAGACCAGCGCGTTCTCGCGGTCGCGGAAGCAGCCGGCGGCGCCGGAGCCGATCGTGAACGCCGCCGTGCCGTCGAACCAGTCGCGGTCCGACAGCTGGTACAGGTAGTGGCCGGCGATGCGCAGGCCGCCCGGCGTGATGTGGCTGCCGGTCGCGAGGCCGAGCTGCGCCGCGATGTGCTGGTCGCCGATGTCATCGTCGTAGCTCGCGGGCGATGCCGCCGGTGGTGCGGGCGGGGGCGCGACGATCGAGGGCGCGGGCTCGGGCGGGGACGCGGGCGGCTGCGACGCCACCGGCGGCGGGCCCTCGGCCGCATCGCCGTCGGTGACCGGGGGCGCCGGCTGCGCCGCGGCCGTGGTCGCCAGCGCCGCGACCAGCGCGAGGCTCAGCCGCGGCATACCGCCACCTTGTTGCCGCCACCCGCGCGGTCGAGCTCGGCGCAGTGCCAGTCCTCGCCGAGGAACGCGCAGTCGCCATCGCCATCGCACGTGAACAGGCACACCGCGTCCGGGTCGGTGGCGCTGCCGATCACCGCGCACGCGGCGTGGTCGGGGCAGTCGTCGCTCGCGCTACACGTCACCGTGCAGAACCCGCCCGGGTACTGGATCCCCGACGTCAGGCAGCGCTCGTCGCAGTCGCCGGCGGTGTCACACCGCGCGCCGACCCGCCGCGACACGTCGCTGTCGTTGCAGCCGAGCAGCAAAGCACAGAGCGCGATCACCGCGAGCCGCATCGCCCGCGAACCTAGCGCGCCCCCGCCAGCCGCGCCAATTTCAGGCGCAGCGGCCGCAGCGCCGCCTCGGCATCGAACGCCGCGCGCGGGCCCCGGGCCATCGCCGCCAGCTCGGCCGCGCGCTGGGCCGCGACCTCGCCGATCAGCGCCGCGAACGGCGGCGTCGCCAGCTCGGCGAGCCGCGCCAGCTCGGCGATCGAGCAGCCCGCGAGCCTGCCGCCGCCCATCAGCCAGTCGGCGACCGCGTCCCAGACCGGCGCGTCGACGATCACCGCGTCGCCCGGCGCCTCGGGCAGCCGCACGACGTTGGGCGCGACCGCGCCGTGCTCGGGCGGCGTGATGATCACCAGCCGCTCGCGCTCGCGCTCGAGCACCAGCATGCGGACGAACCGGCGCTCGGGCCGCAGGTCGAACCGCACGACCTGCACGCCGTCGTGGACGCTCGCGGCGTAGCCGTCGAGCAGATGCCGGTGCAGCCGGCCGTCGGGCCCGCGCAGCAGCAGCTCGTCGCGGTCGAGCTGAACCCCGACCCGCGGCGATCGGAGCGGAGCTGGGTCGCGATACAGCGCGGTGCGCCCCATGCGCCGATCATAGCGCAAGCCCGCGCGGGCTATTTGATCGGTTTGGGCTTCGCAGGCGCGCGCGGCTTGGCGGACTTGCGCTTGGGCGACGCCTCGTCCTTCTCGCGCTTCTCGGCGGCGGTCACCTCGGCCTGCTTCGCCGACTGCAGCCGGCGGATCGCGCGCAGCCGCAGCGTGCGGTCGAGCTTGGGCTTGAACGCCTCGACCGGCGCCTGGCTCGTCTGGGTCGGGCCCTCGCGCATCTGCGCGTCTTCCTTGAGCAACAGCGCGCGGAGCTGGTCCGGCGAGCTCAGCGACCGCAGCTTGGCGATCGTGGTCGAGTTGCGGGTCGCGCGCGCGAGCCGGCCGAGGATCGGCAGGTGGAGCCGGTCGTACTTGAGGCCGAGCAAGAAGAACATGTAGGTCGGCGCGTTGTCGGGCGCGCCGAACATGATGCCCTCCCACGACCGGCCAACGATGATGAACGGCCGGGCGATCTTGCCCTTGTCCTTGGCCCGCGTGTGGAGGAACGCCACGCCGCCGTCCATCGCGGTCGACGCCAGCGACTCGCGCTCGACGACCGCGCCGACGAACCACGGCTTGTCGGTCAGCCACGAGTTCGTGTAGGCGCGCGCCGCCAGCTCCTCGATCACGCCGACCGGCGTCTTGGCGCGCAGGTTGGTGATGATCGCCGTGTCGGGGACGAGATCCTCGAGCGGCAGCTTCATGCCGTCGGGCACGTCCTCGAAGTTCTCGTCCTCGCCGACCAGCTGCTGCTCGATCCACTCGTCGATCGCGGCGGGCTTG
>DASWOO010000964.1:0-3900 GCA_036404335.1 Kofleriaceae bacterium | reverse complement strand
CTCCTTGATCTCGGAGATCGACTTGCCCCAGCCGCCCTCGGCCGGCGCCGTCCGCGACACCGCCTCGGCCCGCGCGATCAGCGCGTGCTTGGCCGCGAGGTTCTGCGCCTCCTCGCCGTGCTTGGCGTCGAGCTCGGGCTTGCGCCGCGCGAAGAACTTGTCGCACGCCGCGCGGAACCGCTTCCACAGCTCGTCGCCCTGCTTGCGCGGCAGGTGACCCGACTCCTTCCACCGCGCCTGCAGCGCCTTGAGCTTGTCGGCCGTCGGCCCCCACTCGCTCGAATCGGCCAGGCCCTCGGCCTCGGCGATCAGCGCCTCCTTGACCTGCGCGACCTCGTCGAACTTGCCCTGCTCGACCGCGCGCACACCCTTGACCTTGTCGTAGACCTGATCGCACAGCGTCTTGAACTGCTCCCACAGCTCCTTGGACCGGCGCTGCGGCATCGGCCCGACTTCCTTCCACAGCGCCTGCAGGCCGCGCAGCCGGTTGCCGAGGTCCGGCGTCGTCGGCGCCTCGAGCAGCTGCTTGGCGGTCTCGATCATCGCCTCGGCCTTGGGCACGTTCGCCCACCGCGCCCAGTCCTCGGCCTCGCGCAGCTCGCCGGCGCGGGTCGCCAGCTTGGCGCGCGCCTGGCGGTAGCGGTCCGCGATCGCGTCGCGCTCGCCGGCCGGCGCCTTGCCGATCTGCTCGAACGCCTTGCTCGCCTGGTTGAGCAGGCGATCGATCGCCTTGAAGTCCTGCTTGGCCTGGGCCGCGAGGTCTTCCATATCGGCGCACAGCGCCGACAGGCTCGCGGCGATCGCCGCGCCGCGCTCGGCGTCTTCCTTCTGCCGCGCGGCGCGCTCCTCGTCGCGTGCAGCGCGTCGTGCGTCTTCCTCGGCGCGCAGCCGATCGCGCTCCTCGCGCCGGGCCTGGGCTTCGGCGGGATCTTCCGCCGGCGTCTGCGCCTCGGGCGTCTCGGGCTTCTTGCCCTCATCCACCGGCGTCTCGGCCCGCGCGACCGCCGCAGCGGCGGCGCGCGCCCTCGCCTTTTCCGCCGCCGCCTCGCGCTCCACCACCCGCAGCTCGTCCGCGCTGCGCGCCTGCTGCTCGTGGATCGCCTGGCGCCGCCAGAACCGCTCGGTCGCCTTGGTGAACCGCTCGTCGCCGTCGTCGGCCGCGAGCTTGCCCCACGCGGCCTCGGCCGCCTTGACGGCCTCGCCGACCTTGGCGAAGTCGAAGCTGTCGGCCACCGCCTCGACCTCGCGGATCAGCTGGGCCTTCTCGGCGCGCCGCCGCTTGACATCGTCCGGCACCCCCGGCTTCTTGGCGCGCTCGGCGGCCTCGATGTCGTTGACGATCTTGCGCGCGCGCTGCCGCACCGCCTTGGACTTCGCCTTGGTCGCGACGTGCTCGAGCCGGTCGACGTCGTCGAGCTTGTCGACCGCGGCGAGCCCGACCTCCTTGGCCGTCGTATCGGTCGCGAGCGCGCGCAGCACCTCGGCGTCGTCGATCTGCGCGACCGCCGCCGTGCGCAGCTCCTGCGCCGCCGCGCTCTTGGCCAGCTCGGCCAGCGCCTTGGCGTCGCGCAGCTCGCCGAACGCGCGCTTGCGGATCGCGGGCAGCCCCGCGCGGACCACGACCTCGACCAGCGCGTGCTGATCACCGATCTTGATGATCCCGGCGAGGGCCCCGTTCGCGCGGTCGAGATCCTCGCCGCACGCGTGCTGCATCCACAGCTGCGCCGCGCGCTCCCCGGCGAGCTCGCGCAGCGACTTGTCGGCGTCGCTCGCGGCGAGCTCCGCCAGCACGTCGACGCTGCCGATCCGTTCGATCGCGATGCGACGCACCCCGACATCCCGATCGCTCCGCGCGACCTGGATCAGCGTGGCGGCATCGTCCGCGGTCAGTGCCTTGACGGCTTGCGTGCGAACCCGGACATCGCTGTGGCGATATTTGGGGCGAAAAAGATCAACTATCCCCATGCAGGCGCGGAAATCTATGCGGAAAGCGTACGCAGTCACAAGCGTAGAACGCCCTCCCAAACAGCCGATCTTCGCGCCCCCATTGAAAAAACCGCGAACATGTCCAGCTGCAGCAACATGCGACACCCGTGCAAGGTGCGTCTTACTGAACACCTGAGTTACCCCATACGTACCCGTACTTACCCACGTCGTGTCCTAGCGTAGGTAGAAGTCGTATTTGTTACCAAGCATCGCGCTGGTAACGGGGAAGAGAGAGGAACCGGCCCATGTCCATGCCGCAGCAGCACCATCATCATCACCACGACCTGACCCTCAACGACCTGATGATCGCCCACCACGAGGTGGTCCCGGTGCGCTGCAGCTACTGCGGTCGCGACGAAGCCGATCGCGACTTCGAGATGGTGCAGGACGCGCTACGCGGCCGGATCGGGGCGCTCGAGGCTCGCGTCCGCGACCTCGAGGCCATGCTGTCCGGTCTGGCCTAGCAGATCGATCAGCGCGCCGACGACCTCGGTCAGCTTGTAGTCGCTCGGGGTGAACACCCGCCGGGCGCCGATCCGGATCAGCTCGGCATGGTCGTGGGCCGGGACCACGCCGCCGATCACGAGCGGGATGTCGCCGGCGCCCCGCGCCGCGAGCTCGCCGATCACCGCGGCGGTCAGCTCGAGGTGCGAGCCGGACAGCACCGACAGGCCGATCAGGTCGACGTCCTCCTGCACCGCGGTCTGCGCGATCGCCGCCGGCTCGAGCCGGATCCCGGCGTAGATGACCTCGAACCCGGCGTCGCGCGCCGCCACCGCGATCACCTCGGCGCCGTTCGAGTGACCGTCGAGCCCGGGCTTGCCGACCAACAGCTTGGGCCGCCGCGGCAGCGCCGCGACCCGGGCGCGCAGCGCGTCCCAGCCTTCGCCGCCGCCGAGCCGCGCGCCCGCGACGCCGGTCTCGGCGCGGTACTCGCCCCACACCCCGCGCAGCGTGCCCGCCCACTCGCCGGTCGTGACCCGCGCCAGCGCGCACTCGATCGACGCCTCCATGATCGGCTGGCCCGCACGCGCCGCCGCCTCGAGCGCGCGCAGCGCCGCGGCCACCCGGCCGGGATCGCGCCGCGCCCGGGTCGCCGCGAGGCTGGCCAGCGCTTGCTCGGCCGCCGCCGGATCGGCGCGGAACACGCCGCCGTCATCGCCGCCGACCAGCGGCGACGGCAGCCCGTCGGTCCACTTGTTGACGCCGACCACGACCTGCTCGCCGCGCTCGATCCGCGACATCCGCGCCGCCATCGACCGGACCAGCTCCTTCTTGCAGTAGCCGCTGTCGATCGCGCCCTGGATCCCGCCCTCGTCGGCGATCCGCTGAAGCTCGGCCTTCGCCGCCGCGCACAGCGCGTCGACCTTGGCCGCGACCACCGGCGAGCCCGCGAACAGATCGCCGTACTCGAGCAGATCGGTCTCGTACGCCAGGATCTGCTGCAGCCGCAGCGACCACTGCTGATCCCACGGCCGCGGCAGCGACAGCGCCTCGTTCCACGTCGGCAGCTGCAGCGCCCGGCATCGCGCGTCGCGCGACAAGGTCACGCCCAGCGCCTCGATCAGGATCCGCCACGCGCTGTTCTCCGGCTGCGGCTCGGTCAGGCCCAGCGAGTTGACCTGCACGCCGTAGCGAAACTGGCGCAGCTTCGGATCGGTCAC
This sequence comes from Kofleriaceae bacterium, assembly GCA_036404335.1. Taxonomy (GTDB): domain Bacteria; phylum Myxococcota_A; class Polyangia; order Haliangiales; family Haliangiaceae; genus JABFXX01. The sequence goes on along the minus strand of DASWOO010000964.1, from coordinate 250 downwards.
CGCGTAGCGCTCGACGCACAGCTCGTCCCACAGCGCGACGAACGCGCGCATCTTGCACATCTCCTCGACGAACCGCATCCCGGCGTTGACGAAGAATGACACCCGGCCCACGCACTGCGCGAACGCGGCGGCGTCGACCCGGCCGCGCGCCTTGACCCGGTCGAGCACGCCGATCGCGTCGGCGAGCGCGAACGCCAGCTCCTGGACCGGGGTCGCGCCGGCCTCCTGCAGGTGATAGCTGCAGATGTTC
>DASWOO010000963.1:0-1902 GCA_036404335.1 Kofleriaceae bacterium | reverse complement strand
GACCGCTACCAGGAGGTCCGGGCGATGCAGTACACCGCGCTCGGCCACCTGGCCCTCGGCAACCCCGCCGACGCCGCGCTCGAGCTGGCGCGGACCGCGACCGAATGGGCGCGTAAGATGCCGATGCAGGTCGGCATCCTGTACGGCCTGGCGATCCAGTCGCTGGCACTGTCGCGGCTCGGCCGGCACACCGAGGCGCTGGCGGTCAGCGACGAGGCCGACCTCGAGCTCGACGGCGCGCGCCCCGACAGCGCCGAGCACCTGCTGCGCTGGCGGTCGGAGGTCCTGATGGCGGCGGGCCAGGCCGAGGCCGCGCGCGCCGCGCTCGATCGCGCGCAGCGCACCGCCGACGCGCGGGCGACGAAGATCCGTGATCCGGCGCTGCGCGCGACGTTCCTGGGCCGCCGCGGCCTGAGTAACCGGAACCGCGGCTCCGTTTAAATTTGACAAGCGGAGCCCGCGTTCCGTATAAACCGGAGCAGAGGTTCCGGTTCGGTGCCTCGGTCAGGAGATCGCCATGACGAGCACAGACAGCCCGCGCCGCGTATTCGACAAGCTGCTCGCCGGCATCTGCGAGCGGCGGTGGGACGACCTGCCCGCGCTGTACGACGACAACACCGTCGTCCACCACCCGCACGCCCTGCCCCGGCCGACCCGGCTCGAGGGCCGCGATCAGCTCCGCGCCCACTTCGCGCAGCTCGCCCAGATCCCGATCACGCTGTCGGCGCGCAACGTCGTGGTCCACGAGACGATCGACCCCGAGGTCCTGATCGCCGAGTTCGATTACCTCGGCCGCGCGCCGGCGACCGGCAAGACGTTCCAGCTGTCGAACGTCATGGTGATGCGGATCCGCAACGGGCTGATCGTGTCGTCGCACGACTATCACAACCACGCCGCGTTCGCCGAGGTCGTCGGCGGGCTGCCCGCGCTGATGGCGCGCCTGGAGCTCGTGGCTTGACCCCGCCGGTGCGAACGCCGCCGGCGCCCAAGGCCTTGCGCGCCGACGCCCAGCGCAACCGCCAGCGCATGCTCGAGGTCGCCGAGCAGGTGTTCGCCGACCAGGGCACGGACATCCCGATCGACGAGATCGCCCGGCGCGCCGGGATCGGGGTCGGGACGATCTACCGGCACTTCCCGACCAAGCAGGCGCTGTGCTCGGCGATCGCCAGCGAGCGGATGGCGTGGCTGGCCGCGCGCGCCGGCGAGCTCGCCGAGGCCGACGACCCCGACCGCGCGTTCTTCCAGGTCATCGAGCTGTTGTCGGTCGAGTTCCGCCGCAAGAAGGACCTGAACCAGGCGCTGGCCGGGGTCGACGTCGCCGCGCTGACCGCGGACTCCAAGGCGCGGATGCGGACCGCGGTCACCCGCCTGCTCCACCGCGCGCAGGCCGCCGGCGCCGTGCGCGCCGACCTGGTCTACGAGGACATCATCGCGCTGGTGATCGCGACGATCCCGTCGCCGCCCCGGGCGCCCGGTGACCCCGAGCGGCTGCTCGCGGTGATCTGCGCCGGCCTGCGGCCGCCGGCGCCGGCCTCGCCGCCGGTCAGCCCAGCTGCGCCGCCACGGCCCGCACGCAGTCGCGCAGCAGGCGGTGCGCCGGGTCGCGGTCGAACCGCGGGTGCCAGGTCTGGGCGACGGTGACCGGCGGCAGCGCCAGCGGCAGCTCGAACCAGGCGATCGGCAGGACCTGGCTCAGCGACCGCGCGATGATCCGCGGCAGACCGGTGACCCAGTCGCCGCGCGACACCGCGACGGCGGCGGCGGTGGCGGTCGGCACGGTGGCGACGACGCGGCGGGCCAGGCCGTGATCGCGTAGCGCGGCGTCGACCGGGCCGTGGAACCGGCCGCGGCGCGACGCGCCGACGTGGTCGTAGGCGACGAGCCGCTCGAGCTGGGCGTGCA
>DASWOO010000962.1:0-7079 GCA_036404335.1 Kofleriaceae bacterium | reverse complement strand
CCGAAGCGAACCATGTCCGCCGAGACTACTTGAACCGCCGCGCGAATCGGCGCGGCGCCGGTCACTACTCGGCGACTTCGCGCAGCTTGCGCAGCATCTCGCGCGCCTCGTCGCAGTGCGACTGGGCGTCCTTGAGCGACTGCCGGATCAGCTCGAAGCTCGAGCGCGGGATGTTGTTCGAGTACTGCTCGAACTCGCCCTCGGCCGCCATGACCTCGATGCGCAGGCTCGACAGCAGGTCGTTGAGCTGCGCCGAGGTGTCCGCGGTGGCCGCGGCGATCTCGAGCGCGCGGCGGACCTTGATGCTGCCGGCCTCGAGCTGGAGCTGCTGCTCGGCGCGCTCGAGCTTGTTCTTCAGGCCATCGCGCTCGATCTCGATCATCGACAGATCGTTCTCGAGGTCTTCCATCCGCCGCGCGGTGTCCTGGTTGAACTTGTTGGCCCGGTAGACCCGCAGCTCGGTCTGCAGCTGCTCGACCCGGCGGCGTAGCACGCGGATCTCGACGTCGGACTCGCTCGGCCCGGCCGACAGCGACGGCGCGACCGGCATGACCTGCGGCAGCGGCGCCGACATCGGCGGCTGCGACACCTGGGGCTGGACCACCGAGACGTGGCCGGTCTGCGCGACCGGGTTCGACTGGCCGACCGGGTAGTGCTGCGGCATCAGCGGCGCGGACTGGGGCTGCTGCGCGCCCGACGCACCGTCGCCCACCGCGCTGGTATCGACGAACCTCAGCCACAGGCTGCCGCAGCGCACGGCGTCGCCGTGCTTGAACATGTGGCTCTGGACCCGCTGCTCCTGAAAATAGACCCCGTTGGCGGAGCCGAGATCTTCGAGGATGTAACCGCCGCCTCCCCAGAACACGCGCGAGTGGTGCCTCGACACCATCGCATCGTCAGTCCGGATCGCGCAGTCCATGGCGCGGCCGATCCTGATCTCGGAGGAAGATAGATCGAGGGAGCCTTCGATGCTCTGTGCATCGCGCCAGAGGAGCCGGGCCACGCCACAAAAAGGTAAGCCAGTCCGGCGAGATCCACAAGTTCGCTGCTGGTGATCACGCGTGGACATGCTAAGTGACCGGCCATGTGCGGGGTCTTCGGTATCCACGGACACGACGAGGCGGCGAACATTGCCTACCTCGGCATGCATGCACTTCAGCACCGCGGCCAGGAGTCGGCCGGCCTGGTCGCGGTGGACGACGATAAGATCCGCCGTCACGTCTCGATGGGCCTGGTTTCGGACGCTTTCAGCCGCGACACCCTGGCCAAGCTGCCGGGATCGACCGCGATCGGCCACGTCCGGTACTCCACCGCGGGCAGCTCCGAGCTGCGCAACGCCCAGCCGTTCCTGTTCGACTACGCCGGCGGCCAGCTGTCGATCGCTCACAACGGTAACCTGGTGAATGCCCAGGAGTTACGCACTGAGCTCGACGCCGCAGGCTCGATCTTCCAGACCACCAGCGACACCGAGGTCATCGTCCATCTGATGGCCAAGTCCCGGGAGCCGGATGTCCTGGGCAAGCTGATCGCGGCCCTGCGCCGGGTCCGTGGAGCGTATTCACTGGTCCTCCTGACCAATGACGAGCGGATGATCGGCGTCCGCGATCCGCACGGGTTCCGGCCGTTGGTGATCGGCCGGCTCAAGGACGCGTTCGTGCTGTCGAGCGAGACCTGCTCGTTCGATCTGATCGAGGCCGAGTTCATCCGCGAGGTCGAGCCCGGTGAGATCGTCGTGATCGACAAGGACGGCATGACCTCGCACCGGCTGCCCGAGCAGCTCACCGCGGACGCGCCGGCCAACTTCTGCGTGTTCGAGCACGTGTACTTCGCCCGGCCGGACAGCTTCCTGAACGGCAAGTCGGTCTACCGGGTGCGCGAGAAGCTCGGCCGGCGGCTCGCCCAGGAGGCGCCGGCCTCGGCCGACGTGGTCATCCCGGTCCCCGACTCGGGCGTGCCGGCCGCGGTCGGCTACGCCAACGAGGCCAAGATCCCGTTCGAGATGGGGCTGCTCCGCTCGCACTACGTCGGCCGGACGTTCATCGAGCCCCAGGAGTCGATCCGCCACTTCGGCGTGCGGCTCAAGCTGTCGGTGGTCCGGTCGATCGTCGACGGCAAGCGCGTGGTCGTGGTCGACGACTCGCTGGTCCGCGGCACCACGTCGCGCAAGATCGTGAAGATGCTGCGGAACGCCGGCGCGCGCGAGGTCCACCTGCGGATCAGCGCGCCGCCGACCACCCACCCGTGCTTCTACGGCATCGACACGCCGAACCGCAGCGAGCTGGTCGCGTCGTCGCACACGGTCGAGGAGATCGGTCGCTACGTGACGTGCGATTCGCTCGCCTACCTGTCGCACGAGGGCATGATGACCGCGGTCGGCGCCGAGGCCGGGACGCAGGGCAGGGGCTACTGTTCGGCGTGCTTCACCGGCAAGTACGCCGTGCCGCTGGGAACGTCGGAGCTTGTCCCCCTCCGGCGCGCCAGGGTATAGGCAAGCTCATGGCAATGGAGACCGTGGATCCACGCGCCGTACGGGCGCAGCTGAAGGAGCTCGGCCAGAAGGTCGAACAGCTCCGGAGGTTACTTTGACGTCGATCACAAGCGCCTGAAGATCGAGGAGCTCGATTCGATCGCCGCGCGCCCGAACTTCTGGGATGACCAGAAGAAGGCGCAGACCGTGCTCCGCTCCAAGAAGGAGCTGGAGCAGGTGGTCGGCGGCTACGACGCGCAGCTCCGCGCGCTCTCGGATGCCGAGGTCCTGCTCGACCTGGCCGAGGAGCTCAGCGACGAGGACTCGGTGCGCGAGGCCGCCGGCACCGTGACCTCGGTGCAGAAGGCGCTCGACGACCTCGAGTTCAAGCGCATGCTGTCGGGCGAGCTCGACGGCGGCGGCGCGATCGTCCAGATCTCGGCGGGCGCCGGCGGGGTCGACGCGTCGGACTGGGCGCAGATGCTGATGCGCATGCTGATCCGCTACGCCGATCGCAAGGGCTGGAAGGTCGAGGTCCTCGACGAGACCGAGGCCGAGGAGGCCGGGATCAAGGGCGCGACGTTCCTGGTCACCGGCGACTACGCCTACGGCCTGCTCAAGGCCGAGGGCGGCGTGCACCGGCTGGTCCGGGTCTCGCCGTTCGACGCCAACGGCCGGCGCCAGACCTCGTTCGCCGCGGTGACGATCACCCCGGACATCGACGACGACATCGAGGTCGACATCAACGAGGTCGATCTCAAGATCGACACCTACCGCGCCGGCGGCGCCGGTGGCCAGCACGTCAACAAGACCGACTCGGCCGTGCGCATCACGCACATGCCGACCGGCATCGTCGTCCAGTGCCAGAACGAGCGCAGCCAGCACTCGAACAAGGCAAAGGCGATGAAGCTGCTGCGCGCCCGGATGTACGACTTCGAGCTGGCCAAGCGCGAGGCCAAGGCGGCCGAGGACGCCAAGGCCCGGCTCCGGATCGAGTGGGGCTCGCAGATCCGCAGCTACGTGCTGTTCCCGTACCAGCAGGTCAACGATCATCGCACCGAGCTCAAGACCTCGGACGTCGACGGCGTGCTCGACGGCGATCTCGACGAGCTGATCCGGACGTACCTGCTCAAGGCCGCGAACGGCCCGAAGAACTAAGGCTAGCCGCGCGCGATCATCGCCGCGAGCTCGGCGACCGACTTGCCGGCGCCGACGAGCTCCTGCGCGCCGATGAACAAGGTCGGTAGCGCGTGGATGCCGGCGGCCTCGACCTGGGCCGAGTCGGCGGCGACCCGGGCCTCGGCGGCCGGGCGCGCGTCGCGGTAGCGCGCGAGGTCGCAGCCGATCCGGGCGGCCAGGCGCTCGCAGCCGGCGTCGTCGAGCTCGTCGGGCGGGGCGGCGAACAGGGCGGCCGCCATCGCGTCGCCCTGGCCCTGGGCCTCGGCGCAGCAATAGGCGATCGCGGCGGGCCGCGCGTGCGAGTGCATCGCGAGCGGCAGCATCTTGCGGACGACGTGCACCGGCCGGCCCGCCTGCGCGATCGCCGCCTGCAGCCGGGCCTGCATCCGCCGGCAGTACGGGCACTCGAAGTCGACGACCTCGACGAGCGTGATCGCGCCCGGCGTCTGCGCGGCGGCGACGAACCCCGGCATCGCCGGCGCGGTGGCGACCACCGGCGCCGGGCCGTGGGCGTGGGTGACCAGGGCGAGCGCGCCGACCGTGGCCCCGACGGCGAGGCCGACGGTGAGGCCGCGGCCCAGGCTCGGCCGGAGCGCGCGCGCGCGCCCCCCGGCGACCACCGCGAGCGCGTAGCCGATCGCCGCCGGGTCGGCGACCAGGCACAGCTTGCACCACGCGCCGATCGCAAAGGCCTGCAGGCCGATCAGCAGCAGCGCCCACGCGCCGCCGGCGATCGCCAGCGCGCGGCGCAGCCGGGGCGCCTCGGCGAAGCCCAGGCCCAGCGCCGCGGCGAAGAACCCGACGCCGAGCACCGGCATCGGCACGCCGAGCGGGTGGGCCCAGGCCGACGCGCGGACCGTGTCGCACCCGGTGTCGGCGCAGAACGTCGCGCTCGCGCCGGCGTAGTCGATCAGGCTCGCGAGGCTGGCGCCGAGGCCGATCACCGCGAGGCCGAGCGCGATCCAGGACAGGGCATCAGGCCGGCGCGAGGCGATCATCGCCCGAGCAACCCGGCGCGCGGCCCCGGCATTCCCGGCGGATGCTCAGTGAGTCTCGGCCGGCGCCAGCGCGGCCAGATCCTGCTTGGCCTTCTCGAGCGACTCGGGGTTGGCCTGACCGGGCGGCAGCGATTGCCACAGCGCGACGATGTCCCCGCGGTACTTCTTCTCGGCCGCGGCGTCGTGCTGCTTGGCCGCGATCTCGGCGCGCTGCGCCAGCAGGCGCGCCTTGCGCGGCCCGTAGACCATGCGCAGCGCCGCGTCGGTCCACGTCGCCGCCTCGGGCAGCTTGTCGGCCTTGAGGTACAGCCAGCCGAGCCGCGCCCGCGGGTCGTACTCCTCGGGCAGATCCTTGGCCGACTGCTCGAGCGCCGCGACCAGCTCGAGCGGCTTGCCCAGGTACGCGTAGACGTCGCAGCGCTGCCAGTTGTAGGTCATCGCCGCCATCGGCGTCGGCGCCTTGGCGGCCGCGTCGTCGAGCAGCGCGCGCTGGGCCTGGGCCGTCGCCACCGCCTCGGGGTGCTTGCCGACCGCGTCGAGCGCCTCGCGCAGGGTCGCCATCGCGTCGGACCGGTCGTCGATCGACAGCGGCGCGGTCTTGTCGGCGAGCAGCTTGGTCAGCCGGGTGACCGCGTGCTCGCGCACCCGCTTGACCTGCGGCAGGGCGCTGCCGGCCTTGGCCGCCAGCTCGGCGCAGTCCAGCGCGACCACCACGAAGTCGGTCGCCGCGGCCGTGTTGCCGGTGTCGTTCATCCGCGCGTCGCCCAGCGCCAGGCAGCCGAGGTAGTCGTTGCCCTTGGCGCGGGCCGAGATCTGCGCGGTCAGGACCTCGGCGCGCCGCGGCCAGTCGGCCGGGGCCTGGTCGAGCGCGGCCTGCAGCTCGTTGCTGGCGTTGCTGTAGTTCTTCTGCGCGAGCAAACGCTCGGCGCCGAGCAGCTTGGCGTCGGCGCCGGCCGCGCCGCCCTGCTGGGCCTTGAGCCCGGCGTCGAGGAACGTGTGGAACTGCGCGATGCTCGCCGCGCCGGAGAACCGGGCCAGCACCGCCTCGCTGTCGCCGGTCGCGGCGTCGTTGCCGACGACGTAGTGGGTCGGCCACGCGGTCGGCGCGTACCGGGCGACCGCGCCGGCGTTGACCTCCTTGTCGGTGTCGAGCGCCGCGAACACGAAGCGATCGGCGTCGGCCTTGAACGACGGATCGATGAACACCGTCGACTGCATCGACAGGCAGGTGTGGCACCACGGCGCCCACAAATCGATCACGACCGGCTGCTTGCGCTGCTTGCCGCACGCCAGCGCGGCCGGCAGATCATCCTCGATCCACGGCATCGCCATGCCGCCGACGGCGTGACGCTTGCTGCACGGGTCGGCCGACGCCGCCGGCACCGCGGACCCCGATCCGGCGGCCACCGCGGACGCCGATCCGGACCCCGATCCGGTCGACCCGGAGCCGGCGCCAGCCCCGCTTCCCGCCGGCTTGTTGCTGCAGGCCGCGCTCGCCAAACCGATCGCGATCACCAGACGCTTCATGCTCGCGTGATACCACGCGCAGATCGGGTATGGTGCGGCGCCATGTCGTCGCGCACGCCGGAACCGCAGCCCGAAAAAACCCTCGACCGCATCATGGATGAGCGGCGTGGCAAAGCCGCGGCGCTCAAGGCCGCCGGCAGCGATCCGTACCGCAACGATCTCGGCCCCGCCATCTCGCTCGCCGACGTCCGGGCGCGCTACGCCGCGACCAAGCCGGCGATCGAGCCGCGGGCGCCGCGCGAGCCCGGCGCCGCCAAGCCGGCCAGGACCGATGACAAGGACGACGGCATCACCCCGATCGACGGCGCCACCCTGCGCGTCGCCGGCCGCGCGGTCGGCAAGCGCGGCTTCGGCAAGACCGTGTTCGTGCCGCTGCGCGACGTCACCGGCGATCTCCAGCTCTACGTCAACGTCGACCACCTCGACGCGGGCGACTTCGCCAGCATCCTGCCCCAGCTCGACGCCGGCGACATCGTCGTCGCCGAGGGCCCGGCGTTCTGGACCAAGCGCGGCGAGCTGTCGATCCTCGCCAAGCGGCTGTGGATCGCGACCAAGTCGCTGCGCCCGCTGCCCGACAAGTGGCACGGCATGACCGACGTCGAGCTGCGCTACCGCCAGCGCTACGTCGACCTCGCGGTCAGCCCCGACGTCCGCGAGGTGTTCCGCAAGCGGTCGCAGATCATCTCCGGGCTACGCCGCTACCTCGACGCCCGCAGCTTCCTCGAGGTCGAGACGCCGATGATGCACTCGATCCTCGGCGGCGCCGCGGCCCGGCCGTTCACCACGCACCACAACGCGCTCGACCTCGATCTGTTCCTGCGCATCGCGCCGGAGCTGTACCTCAAGCGCCTGGTCGTCGGCGGGTTCGAGCGGGTCTACGAGATCAACCGCAACTTCCGCAACGAGGG
>DASWOO010000961.1:0-1811 GCA_036404335.1 Kofleriaceae bacterium | reverse complement strand
CGCCGGCGGCGAGGTGGATCTTGCCCGGCGCGGGGTTGGGGCCCAGCTGGAACGCCGCGCCGAACTGCGCGGTCAGGTCGGCGTCGAGCGCGCCGTCGGTCTCGTTGGTCAGCGTGACCGGCAGCCGGATGTCGTCGCCCGACGTCACCTCGAGCGGCAACCGGGCGTCGAGGGTCATCGGCAACCTGGACGCCAGCGTGATCGAGCCCGCGCCCGGCGTGCCGCCGGCCGAGACGCCCTCGGCGGTGGCGCGGAACGAGGTGATCGCGTCGGACACCGGGAACGTGACCTGCGCGGTGCCGTCCGCCGAGGTCTGGACGTTGCCGTTCCAGTAGATGGTCTCGCGGAAGTCGGTGCGCGGGCCGCTGTAGTGCTTGGGGTAGCTCGGCACCGGGAACACGCGGACCGGCGCCCAGGCGACGATCTGGTCGTCGGGTGCCTCGTCGTCCCGGTCGGCGGCGAACGCCTTGTCGGCCTTGCCGCGGCGCCTCGCGTCCTGCCGCAGCACCGGCTGGGCCGCGACCAACGCCCGCTTCTCGTCCTTGGCGATGTGCGCCGCGGGGGCCGGCTCCGGCGCGTTGGCGAGCCGCTCGAGCTGCTTGGCCTTGCGCGCCGGCGCCGCCGCGGGCATCTCCGGCGCGTCGGTCGGCCGCGGCGCGCGCGGCCGCTTCATCGGCTTGCGCGCGACCTCGGCCTGGGCGCGGTCCTCGGTGGGCGCGGCGGTCGCGGCGCCGAGGCTCGCGTCGCCGTCGTCCTCGTACCGCGCGCGGGGCGGGGCGAACACCGGCTGCCACTCGAACCGGCGGTAGCCGCGGGTCGCGAGCAGCGCGTCCATCGCCGCCGGCGCCTCGGGTTTGTCGGAGAAGTAGTAGTTGGGCTCCTCGATCGGATCGGTCGCGAGCTCGCCCAGCTCCGGCTCGAGGTACAGGTGCGCGAGGATCCCCGCCGACTTGTCATCGGCGAACGACAGCACGGTGCCGTCGACCACCGCGACGCCGACGCTGGCCTTGACCGGCATGCCCGACGCGTCGCTGGTCCGGACCGTCAGCTTGACCGGATCGCGCGGCGAGTAGCTCTTCTTGTCGGCGGTCAGCGTGACCTTCAGGTCCTGGCCGCGGCCGCGATAGACGAGGCGCTCGGCGAGCGGCTCGTTCTTGGTCGAGAACAGCGTGACCCGCACGGCGCCCTGGGTGTGCGGATCGACCGGCAGCTCGAGCAGCGCCGGCGCGCCGGCGGCGACCTCGGCCGCGCCGCTCGCCAGCCTGGTCTCGCGCTGCACCGCCTCGACCAGCACGCTGCGCGCGGTGGTGCAGGTCGCGGCGACCTGCAGCTTGTCGGCGGCCCGGGCCGGGACGCTGCGCAGCACGCAGCCGCCCGGCTTCGCCGCCGGCAGCGCGAACCGCTGCGCGATGCCCGCCGGCCGCGTGATCTCGACGTGGTAGCTGCGGTTGGTCAGCGGCGTGACGTCGAACCGGCCGAGCCCGTCGTGGATCGTCGAGAAGCTCGCGACGGTCTGGCCGCGGTCGTCGACGACCACACCCTCGACGTCGGCCGGCTTGCCGATCGTCGACTTGGCCTGGACGAAGACCCGGCCGGGCAGGCCGTCGATCAGATCGCCGCCCTCGGGGAACACCCGGAGCTGCAGCGCCTTCATCACGATCGGGATGCGCTTCTGGATCGACTCGGTGACCTCGCCGTCGTCGGCCATGATCGTGACCAGGCCGTCGCCGCGCGCGATGTGGCCGGGCAGCTGGAACTTGACCGTCGCCTTACCATCGGCGTCGGTCTTGCCCGGCACGCGGGCGACCTCG
>DASWOO010000960.1:0-2658 GCA_036404335.1 Kofleriaceae bacterium | reverse complement strand
TCGGTCGCGCAGTACCTCGATCCGGCGCTGCCCAAGTTCGACCTGGTCGTGTTCGACGAGGCGTCGCAGCTGCCCGCGTCGCACGCGATCGGCGCCCTGGCGCGCGGCGACGCGGCGGTCGTGGTCGGCGACTCCAAGCAGCTGCCACCGACCCGGTTCTTCGAGGCCGGCGACGGCGCGGACCGCGACGATGAGATCGTCGAGCTCGAGAGCGTGCTCGACGACTGCGTCGCCAACCGGCTGCCCGAGCTGCGGCTCGCGTGGCACTACCGGAGCCGCCACGAGGACCTGATCGCGTTCGCCAACCACCGCTACTACGGCGATCGGTTGCAGGTGTTCCCGACGGCGAACGGCTCGCCCGACCTCGGCATCGCGTGGCGCAAGGTCGACGGCGTCTACGCGCGCGCCGGGGCGAGGACCAACCGGCCCGAGGCCGAGGCCGTGGTCGCCGAGGTGATCGGCCGGCTGCGCGATCCGGCGCAGCGCGAGCGGTCGATCGGCGTGGTCACGTTCTCGCGCGCGCAGCAGGCGCTGATCGAGGATCTGCTCGACGACGCGCGGATCGGCCAGCCCGAGCTCGACGCGTGGTTCGAGCCGGCGCAGACCGCCGAGCCGGTCCTGGTCAAGAACCTCGAGACCATCCAGGGCGACGAGCGCGACGTCGTGATCCTGTCGGTCGGCTACGGCCCCGACGCCAGCGGCGCGCTGGCGCTCAACTTCGGCCCGCTGTCGCAGCGCGGCGGCGAGCGCCGGCTCAACGTCGCGATCACCCGGGCGCGCGAGCAGCTGCTGGTGTTCTCGAGCTTCGCGCCCGAGGCGCTGGCCGACGCGGTCGGGCAGGGCATGCAGGACCTCGCCGCGCTGCTCGCGTTCGCGCGGGCGGGCGGCGGCGCGGCGCGCCAGGCGGCCCCGAGCGGCATGGACGGCATGGGGGGCATGGACGGCATGGGCGGCGACGGCCCGGACGCTCGGCCGGCGAGCCCGATCACCGCGGCGATCGCCCGCGCGCTGGTCGAGCGTGGCTGGGCGGTGCGCCACCAGGTCGGCTGCGGCGCGTACAAGATCGACCTGGCGGTGATCGACCCCAACGACCCCGAGCGCTACGTGCTGGCGATCGAGACCGACGGCGCCGCCTACGCCAGCGCGCCCGCCGCGCGCGACCGCGACCGGCTGCGGCCGCAGGTGCTCGCCCAGCTCGGCTGGCGGTTGCATCGCGTCTGGGCGCTCGACTGGTGGGCGGACCCGGAGCGCGAGATCCAGCGCGCGCACGGCGCGATCGTCGCAGCCGTGGCCGCGGGTCGCCAGCGCCGCACCGCCGTGACGCCGGCCCGGCCGCCCGCGCCGGTCGCCACCGGCTCGGGCCCCGCGCGCCCGGCCACGCGCCGGCCACGCCCCGCGCCGCCGGTGGCCGCGGCCGGCTCGGGCCCGACCGACGTCGTCGCCCGCGTGCTCGCGGATGCCAGCGCGCCGCTCGGCAGCGCCGTCGGCAGCGCGCCGATCCGGCTCGGCAAGAACGCGATCGCGATCGGCCCGTACCTGGCGGCCGCGATCCCGGCCGGCCGGCGCGCGCCCGACGATCTGTTCGCGCCGCGCCACCTGCCCGAGCTCGGCAAGATCATCGACCAGGTGCTCGCCGCCGAGGCGCCGATGCACGTCGACCTCCTGTCCCGGCGGGTCGGCGCGTACTTCGGCATCGGCCGGCTCACCCAGCGCGTCACCGATCAGGTCCGCACCGCGCTCGCCGGCCGCGGCCGGTTCGGCGACGAGCCCGACATCATCTGGCGCCTCGACCAGGACCCGACCGGTGTCCCGGGCGTGCGCGTCGCCGGCCACGGCGCGTCGGCGCGGCGCGAGATCGACGAGGTCCCGCTGTCGGAGATCGCCGCCGCCGCCCGCATCGTCGTCGAGCGCGCGGTCGGCATCGCCGCCAACGACCTGGTCCGCGACTCGGCGCGGCTGCTCGGGTTCTCGCGGATCACCGACCGCGTCACCGAGCGCGTCGCCACCGGCGTCCGCGAGGCGGCGCAGCGCACGCTGATCCGCCTCGACGGCGGCGGCAAGGCCACGCTGCCGGACTGAGCTCGTCGAGGATCAGCCCGGCAGGCGCAGCGCGCGCAGGGCGCGTCGCGCGTTCCAGCCCAGCGCGCCCGGCGCCGCCGCGAGGTCCGCGGCGCGCGCCTCGCACCGGCGCTGCCGGCTGACCGCGAAGATCGCCCGCATGTCGTCGGCCTCGCGCGCCGGATCGTCGCGCAGGCTCGCGGTCTCGTCGGCCTCCGCCTCGCGCGCGTAGGCCGCGTAGTCGCGCGCGGCCGTCGGCGGGGTCAGCGCGTAGGGCGCCAGGTCGCGCGCCAGGGCGTCGTACGCCGCGCGCGGCACGCCGGCCTCGTCGTCCCACACCAGCTGCTCGGCGGCGGCGCCGTACAGCACCCAGAACGCACAGATCCGCTCGGCGGCCTGCGCGGCGGCCCGCCGGACCTCGGGGTCGGCATCGGCCTCGGCGAGCCCGCGCAGCCGGTCGACCGCGAACGGCGCCGCGATCCAGCCCAGCGACCGCGCCGCCTGCGCCCGCGCGAACGGATGCGGATCCTCGAGCCCGTCGAGCAGGAGCGGCGCGCTCGCCACCATCGGCTGCTGGCCGAGCGAGCGATAGATCCGCGC
>DASWOO010000959.1:0-2522 GCA_036404335.1 Kofleriaceae bacterium | reverse complement strand
GACCAGCCGCGCGGCGACGACGGTCTCGTGGCCGCTGGCGATCAGCGCCGCGACGTCGTCGGCGCTGAGCACGCGGCCCTTCTTGAACACGTGACCGCCGGCGCGCTGGGTGTGGACCAGCACCGCGCCGACCGCGTCGCGCGCCGCGATCGTGCCGAACTTCATGGCCGGGCCCCGCGCAGCGCGCCGATGACCTCGGCCAGCACCGACACCGCGATCTCCGCCGGGGTCCGGGCGTGGATCGCCACGCCGACCGGGCCGTGCAGCCGGGCCAGCGCGGCCTGGGCGATCCCGCCCTCGCCCAGCCGCTGCACGCGCGCGGCGTGGGTCTTCTTGGAGCCCAGGCAGCCGATGTAGAACGCCGGGCTCGCCAGCGCGGCGGTGAGGCCCGGGTCGTCGAGCTTGGGGTCGTGGGTCAGCGTGACCACCGCGGTCCGCGCGTCGGGCGCGAGCCCGGCCACGGCCTGATCCGGCCACGCCGTGATCAAGGTCTGGCCGGGGAACCGCGCCGCGGTCGCGAACGCCCGCCGCGGATCGACGATCGTCACGGCGAACCCGGCGAGCCGCGCCATCTCGGCGAGCGGCTGGGCGACGTGGACCGCGCCGACGATGATCATCCGCAGCGGCGGCAGCTGGGGCTCGAGCAAGCACGCGCCGCCGGCGCCGTCGACGACCTCGGCGCGATCGGCGCGCGCGACCTCGGCGATCGCGTCGGCCAGCGCGTCATCGTGGCTGCCGATCGGCAAGATCCGGTGCGGCCGGCCGTCGAGCGGCGTGACCAGCACGACCGGCTGCTTGCCGCGCCGCGCCTCGAGCACGGCCTCGATCACCTGGCGGGTCACGCCGCCGGCCGCGTGGTCCAGCGCCTCGACGTAGACCTCGATGTGGCCGCCGCACGCCAGGCCGACGTCCCACGCGGCCTCGTCGGCGACGCCGAACGCCAGCATGCGCGACGCCCCGGCCGCCATGACCTCGAGCGCCTCCTGGATCACCGCGCCCTCGATGCAGCCGCCCGACACCGAGCCGACGAACTCGGTGCGATCGTTGACCGCGAGCTTGGCGCCCGCCGGCCGCGGCGAGCTGCCCCAAGTCTTCGCGACCGTCGCGATCGCGACCCGGTGGCCCGCGGCGCGCCACGCCAGCGCCTGGGCCAGGACACCGTCGAGATCGTGGGTCGCGTGCGGCGGCTCCGGGTCGGTCACCCAATCAAGCTAGCTCGCCTGATCCAAAGTAGCAGCGCCGTCACTCGATCTTCCGCTCGTTGAGCGCCTGCAATTCGCGGGTATTGTGGGCGTAGCGCGCCTCGAACGCCTCGAGGTGGGCGTTGCTGTCGGTGACCGTCCGGCGCATGACATTCCACACGACCCCCTCGGTGCACGGCGGCGTGGTCAGCGAGCCGGTGTAGCGAAACACGCTCCGGGTCTCGGGCAGCACCGCGCTCGGGTCGAACGGCCCGGCCAGCTTGTGGTCGAGGCCCGGCTTGCGCGGCCACGCCGACCACACCCCCGCGAGCGCTTTTGACGCGGCGCCGGTGTCGTACATCACCGAGATCACCGCCAGCTTGCCCGCCGCGTCCTGGTGGACGAGCTGGACCTCGAGCGGATAGTGCTCGCCGGCGATCGTGTGCTCGCTCGGCGCGTGCAGCTGGAGCTGCGTCAGCCGGTACGTCGCGCCGGCGAGCTCGATCGTGTTGCCCGGCGCGACATTGACCTGCAGCGTCCGGCCGGTATCGACCACGCTGGCCGCGCTCGGCTGGTAATGAAACACGATCGGCGACGCCGTGCTCGCCTTGGGCTCGATGTCGATCGGCGATTGCGCCTTGCCCTCGCCGCACGCCTTCCACGCCGGGTCGAGCTCGGCCCACGCCGCCGACCCCGGCTTGCCGTAGGCCCAGCGCGGGCCGCCGCCCGTGTTCGGATGCGTCTTCGCCGTGTTCTCGGCGACCACGCTCAGCAGCTTCGCGAACGCCGGATCGCCCGTGATGCCCGTCCCGGCCGCCGGCGGCGCATCCGCCGTCGCCGGCTTGCCGCTGGCATCCGCCGGCCCCGCCGCCGCCACGGCCGCCGGTGTCTCGTCGGGCTTGGCGTCGGGCTTCGCGTCGGCCTTCGCGTCAACCTTCGCGTCAACCTTCGCCTCCGGCTTCGCGTCAGCCTTCGCGTCGGTCTTCGGGTCAGCCTTCGCGTCCGGCTTCGCCTCGGCCGTCGCATCAGCCTTCGCCTCCGGCTTCGCGTCAGCCTTCGCCTCGGCCTTGGCGTCGGCCTTCCCCTCCGGATTTTCCTCGGCTTTCGCGGCCGCGGCCTCCGGCTTCTTCCCCTCGGCAGAACCCGCACCCGGCTTCTTCGCCTCGAGCTCAGCCACCTGCTTGGTCAGCGCCTCGACCTTGCCCTCGAGCTCGTGGATATTCTTCAGCGACTTGATCTGCTCGCAACCGCTCGCGAGCACGGCTGACATCACGACGAACCGCACGTTCACGTCAGCTGCATCGACCGGGTCGGACCCCGGTTGAGTCACCAACGCCTAGC
>DASWOO010000958.1:0-4281 GCA_036404335.1 Kofleriaceae bacterium | reverse complement strand
GCTCGCCGAGTGCTGGCGGACGTGCTCGGACTGGCTGCGGGTCGCGCGCGCCAGGTCGGAGTCCTCGTTGCCGACCGGGCCGGGCTCAGGGATCGCAGGGCAGGGCCAGGCTGTAGATGCGAACGTCGTCGAGCAGGCCGTTGAAGTGCCCGCCCTGTGGCGACCAGCGCTGGTTGGCGCCGATCCACGGCGAGAACGTCGACTGCAGGTGACACTCGGCCAGCGCGAACTGCGCCTGGCGATGGCCGTCGACGCAGACCGCGACGTTGCCGCCGGCGTGGACGACGCGCAGGAAGTGCCAGGCGCCGTCGGTCGGGTAGGCGCCGATGCCGTCGGCGGTCTCGATGTTGCTGCCGTTGAACGCGGTCGTGGTCTGGACGTCGAAGCGCAGCGGCGTGGTTTCGGTCAGCGCGACGCCCAGGCCGCCGGGCTGGTTGAGATCGAGGTCGGAGAACGGCCAGGCGTCATACGGCTCGAGGATGCCGCGGAACTTCATCCAGAACTGCAGCGTGGTGTCGTGGCTGCGATCGATCACGCCGGTCGAGTAGCCGTACTCGGTGTCGTTGAGATCGATCGCCTTGCCGAGCTCGGGGTACGGGCCGGCGGCGAGCGCCGGCGGGGTGTCGGCGCCGTCGAAGATCGCGTGGGTCATCACCGGGCCGCAGGCGTTGGCGACGGTGTTGCCGGCGGCCGCGTCGAACGTCCAGGCGAGCTGGCAGGTCGACGGGAACATCGTCTTCGTCGTCGGGTTCGCGTAGATCTGGAGCGCGATCGCGCCGGGCGAGGCGCCGTCGGCGGGCGCGGCGGCGACCAGGAAGCGATCGCCGGCCAGGGCGTCGACGACGAACTCGTCGGTGTGGGCGGCGGCGCCGGGCTGCACCGTCAGCGTGGCCAGCGCGTCCTCGCGGCTGTTGCGGTAGATCCGGAGCTGCTGGGCCGAGTGACCGTCCGTCACGAAGCTCGCGACGCTGAGCGTGAACTGCTGGCTGCTCGGCAGGGTCAGCTCGAGCGCCGGATCGGCGGCGCCGGTCGACGTCGACAGCAGGACGCCGGTGGCCAGCTCGTGGCACTCCTCGATCTCCTGGGCGTGCTCGCGGCACGGACGGATCTGGATGTCGGGGACCGCGCCGTGCAGGCCGCTGGCGTCGCCGGTCATGGCGACCCAGGTGCGATCGCGGTGATCCTCGAGGTAACGCCAGCGGCCGCTCGAGCCGCGCGGCGTGCCGTCGAGCTCGGGGCCGGCGCTGGTGAAGCAGCTCGCGGTGTCGCAGTATGACGGCGCCGGGCCGTCCGGGGCGTCGGGGTCGTGGTGGCCGGACGGCGAGGCGTTGTCGAACAGCGACGTCGAGCACGCGCCGAGCAGGACGATCATGGGTGCGAGACGGCTCAGAACCACAGCTCACCTCCGAGGAACAGCGGGTACGTCGTCCCGTGGGTCTTGCCGGCGTAGCTCACCATGGCCTCGAGCCGGAACGCCAGGATCGGCGCCGGCCGGTAGCGCACGCCGAGCCCGCCGGCGCCGGCGACGAACGTGCTCGACATCGCGCCATCCTCGCCCTTGGCAAACACGATCGGCGCGGCGGCGAGCACGTGGACCGACAGCGCGTCGCCGGCGAGCCGGACCCGCACCGCCGGCAGCACCGCGTAGGCGACCAGCGTGGCGTCGGCGCCGAGCTCGAGCCGCGAGCCGATCATCGCGCTGACCCCGAGGGCGGGCGCGCCGGTGTCGCGGGTGCGCTGCAGATCGGTGCCGAAGCCGGCGCGGATCGCGAACCGGCGCGGCCGGGGCGGCGCGGCGACGACGGCGGGCCGCTCGATCGCCGGCGGCTGCGGTGGCCGGGGCTGGATCTGGGGCAGCTCGGCGAGCGCGAGCTCGACGGTGAGGTCGTCGCCCGACGCGACGCGCACGGTCTTGTCGGCGTCGCGCCGGCCGTCGGCATGCGCGACCAGGTGGTGCTCGCCCGGCGACAGGATCAGCGGGTTGGCGGGCCGATCGAGCGCGGCGCCGTCGACGGTCAGGGTCGTGCCGTCGAGCGTCGGGGTGATCGTCACGCTGACCCGGGCGATCCGGGCGAGGATCGCGTCGAGCTCGGCCTTGGCGGCGGTCAGCCGCGCGGCCGGGACCACGCCCTTGCCCTCGGTCAGAAACCGGGTGTAGGCCGCGACGGCGTCGCCGTACTGCGAGAGCTCGCGCTGGCAGCCGGCGATGTTGTAGAGCACCAGCGGGTGCGGCGCGATGTCGTAGGCGCGCTGGAACTCGGCGAGCGCCTCGGCGTACTTGGTCTCCTTGAACAGCGCGACGCCGCTCTTGAAGTGGCGATCGGCCTCCTGCTGCGCCGGGGTCTTCTTTCCGGAGGCGGGCGGGCGCCTCGGCGCGGCGGCGGCCGGTGCGGCGAGGACGAGGGCGAGGGCGACAACGGCTCGGCGCATCAGTAAGGGCTCTCGCTGGTGATCACGTCGTGGTCGCGCTTGCCCGGCGGGACGCGCGGCGCGCGGGGCAACTGGATCGACAGGCGCTGGCTCTCGTCGTAGCGCAGGGTCTCGTCGTGGGCGACCCGGCCGGGCGCGGTGATGTGCAAGGCGTGCGGCTGGTCGTCGACGGCCACGGTCAGCTCGGGGCGGGCGAGCTTGACGCCGTCGACGGTGATCGCCGCGCCGGCCGGATCGACCGCGAGCTTGATCGTGATCATCCGCGGCGCAGCGGGCCCGGCGACCACGGGCGGGGCAGGGGACGGCGCGGGGGGTGGCGCGACGACGGGCGGGGGTGTCGGGGCGACGACGGGCGCGGGGACCGCGACGGCCGGGTGCTCGCCGCCGCGCACCATGATCAGCGACACGCCGGCGACCGCGGCGACCAGCACGAGCACGAGCGTCCCGGCGATCCACGGCCAGCGCGCGCGGCGTGCGACGGGCGCCTGCGGCTGGGTCGCGGCGTAGCCCGGGGTCATCCGCGCGCCGGTCGGCGGATACGCCGGCAGCGCCGTCGCCGACAGCCCGCCGCTCAGCCGATCGCGAAACGTCGGCCGGCAGAACCCGAGCAGCGCGTGCTCGAGCTCGGTCGCGCTGCCCGGCCGCTCCGCCGGCTCCTGCGCCATCGCCGCGAGGATCAGCTGCTCGAGCGCCACGGGCAGGTCCGGGCGGCGCTCGCGCGGCCGCGGGTACTCGCCCATCATCACGCGGAACATCAGCTGGTTGTAGTTGTCGGCCTGGATCGGCACCGCGCCGATCAGCATCTCGTAGAGGATCACGCCGATCGCGTACAGGTCGGCCGCGGTCGTGATCTGGAGGTCGCCCCGCGCCTGCTCGGGCGACATGTAATACGGCGTGCCGAGCACGAGGCCGGTCGTGGTCAACCGGAACTCGCCGTCGAGGCCCTGGACCCGCGAGATGCCGAAGTCGAGCAGCTTGACCATCTCGCCGCGGCTCTGGCGGACGAGGAACACGTTGTCGGGCTTGAGGTCGCGGTGGACGATGCCGGCGCGGTGCGCGGCCGCGAGCGGCGACAGGATCGCGCACGCCAGCTCGCACGCGTCCTCGATCGGCAGCGCGCCGCTCGCGCGCAGCCGGCTGGCGAGCGACTCGCCCTCGAGGTACTCCATGACCAGGAACGGCTCGCCGTCGCCGCTGGTCCCGATGTCGGTGACCTGGGCGATGCCCTCGTGGCCGATCTGCGACGCGGTGATCGCCTCGCGGTGGAACCGCTCGATCATCGGCGCGCTGCTGAGCTGCGGGTTCAGCACCTTGATCGCGACCCGCTTGCGCAGCTTGACGTGGGTGCCGGCGTAGACCGCGCCCATGCCGCCGACCGCGATCAGGTGATCGATGCGGTACTTGTCGTCGAGCATGGTGCCCTCCGACAGCTTGCGTGGTGCAGCCGACCCTTCCACGCCTGCACCATAAGGCACCGGCGGGCCGGCGTGACGATCTTGTCGGATCATTGTGTGCCGGCGCACAGCGCAAATGCGAGCATATCGGCGCCAACGTGCGGACATTCCATCGAATCGGTCTCGGGCTGGCGCTGATCGCCTGCCACTCTTCGGACCCTGTCGTGCGCCGGCCGGCTGCGCCTGCCCCGGTGGTCGCCGCGCCGCCGGTGGCGCCGCCGGCCGAGCCGGTGCCGGTCGGGCCGCTGCCGCGCGATGTCCACCCGGTGCACGAGGCGCTGGTGCTCGACATCGATCCGGCGGCGGCCGGCTTCCACGGCACCGCGGCGATCCAGCTCCACCTCGATCGGCCGCGGCGCGCGATCTGGCTGCACGGCCGCGGCCTGCGGGTCCGCCG
>DASWOO010000957.1:0-2925 GCA_036404335.1 Kofleriaceae bacterium | reverse complement strand
GGCCGGCGACGCGTCCAGCCGGGTGGCGAAGGATCGCGAGCAGCGCGCCCAGCAGGCGTGCGCCGACGGCGTCGCCGCGCTGGCCGAGCTCGATGGCGCCGCCGATCGTGCTCCTCGCGATGATCGGCGCGGGGTGCCGCGGCGCGGCCGACGATCCGCTCGACCGCGCGCGCACGCAGATCGCCAGCGGCCAGTGGGCCAACGCGCGGACCGAGCTGGGCCAGGTGCTCGCCAGGGACGCGCACAGCGCGACGGCGCGCGCGCTGCTGATGTACTGCCTCGATCGCGAGGATGGCCTGCGCCGCGCCGTCGATCTGCGCTTGCAGGACCTCGACCAGGTCTCGCGCGCTCTCGACCACGGCGACTGGCAGCACGTGCCCGCGGACACGCGTAAGGCCTACGACCGGATGTTCACCGAGGCCCGCAAGAAGCTGTTCGACAAGGGCATCGACACCCGCGACGCACGCGACGTGATCGGCGTGGTCGCCGGCGCCGCGCGCTACAGCTTCGATCACGACGACGATGCCGAGCGCAAGGCGGCCGCGGCCACGGTGCTCGCCACCGACGGCGATGCCGCCGCGCTGGGCTACCTGGTGACGCAGCTCAAGGGCGAGCGCACCGCGCCGATCGTCGACCATCTGGTCGCGATCGGTCCGGTCGCGCTGGGCCCGCTGCGCGCGGCGATCGCCGACGCGGGCTTCATCGGCCGCCGCGCCGCGCTCGATGCCGCTGCCCGGATCCAGGCCGGAATTCGCGGCCACGCGCTGATCGCCAGCCGCCCAGGGCTCACGGCGATCGCGCCGAGCGTGCCGGGCCAGCCCCGGCTGTCGCAGGCGCGGGTCGCGATCGGCCGCGATCCGGAGCTGCTCGCGCTCGCGGCGCTGTACGTCGCCCTCGACGGCGCGGGCGCGGACGGCCTCGTCCTGCTGGAGGCGTGGGATGGCCGCAGCGCCGGCGTGCTCGTCCAGCTGTTCGCCGCGCGCGGCGGTGAGCTGGTACCGGTGCAGGCCGTGGATCACGGCGCGCCGCTCGAGCTCGGCGGTCCCGCCGTGGTGTACGGCCTCGAGATCGATCACGGCCGCGCGATCGCGCGCCGGCTCGTCGAGACGCACAGCCAGCGCGAGGTCGACGCCGGGCCTGGCCCGGTCACGCCGGTCGCCGGCATGCGCGTGCGACTCGCCAGCTACGCCGCGCGCGGCACGATCATCCGTCCCGACGACGGCTTGTGGCTCGTGAAGCTCGACGCGCCGGTGCAGGGCCTGACCGAGCTGCCGGTCCCGGCCAGCGCGGTGATCGAGCTGCGCCGCGCGCTCCACACCGAGATCTCCGTCGAGACGCTGTCAGGCGCCCTCGACTCCGACCGCTGGGACATCACCCGGCGCGACCTCGCTCCCGACGCAACGCCCGAAACTTCGGAGTCCTCGAAATGACCGACGCCACCTCGTCCCGCCCCCGCCTGCCCTGGTTCGCGCTGATCCTCCAGGCCCTGACCGTGATCGCGCTGGGCGCGCTGATCGGCCTCGAGCTCGGCGCGCACAACGACGCCCAGCAGCACGCCGACGGGCTGCGCGGCCTGCTGCTCGAGCCGCGCTACGAGTACAAGCTGATCACGACGCTCGCGGCGCCCCCGCCCGAGCGAACCGGCGCCGACGCGCTCGAGGTCGCGAGCATCACGCCCGACGAGCGGGAGCTATCCCGGCTCGGCGGCCAGGGCTGGGACGTCGTCGCCAGCTACCTCGAGCTCGAGACCGCCTATCCCAACTTTGGCGATCGCAAGTACGTCACCGGCCTGCAGCCCAACATCCGGCCGCAGCGCCTGGTGATCGTCTTGCGCCACCGCCTCGGCTGAACGCTGTATCGTCGGCGGGTGAAACGCCTGGGTCCGCGCGAGTATCGCGAGCTGCTCCGCACCGGCCGGTGGTTCGCCGCGATCCCGGAGAACCTACAGACCCGGCTGCTCGACGCCGCCACCATGCGCCGCGCCGCGGCCGGCGAGCACGTCGGCGCGCGCGGCGACGAGCCGTCGGGGCTGTTCGCGGTCGTCGACGGGGGCGTCCGGCTGGCGGGCCACAGCGAGGCCGGCCGCGAGATCCTGCACATGGTGGTCGAGCCGCCGAGCTGGTTCGGCGAGCTCGCGGTGATCGACAACCTGCCCCGCAACCAGGACGCCGTCGCCGACGTCGACAGCGAGCTGGTCCACGTCCCGCGCCGCGCGATCGAGGCCATCCTCGACGCCGAGCCGCGCTACTGGCGCCACGTCGCCCAGCTGCTCGCCCACAAGTTTCGCCTCGCCGTGCTCGCCCTCGAGGACGTCGCCCAGGTCCCGCCGCGGATCCGCGTCGCCCGCCGCCTCGCCCTGATGATCGAGGGCTACGGCGACCACACCCACCCGCGCCGCACGATCGACCTGCGCCAGGAGCAGCTCGCCCAGATGCTCGGGGTGTCGCGCCAGACCACCAACCAGATCCTCAAGGAGCTCGAGGCCCTCGGCCTGGTCAAGCTCGCCTACGGCGAGATCGAGATCCTCGACGCCGCCGGCCTGCGCGACCTCGGCGCCGTGGCCGCGCTCGGGCCGATCTAGGCATTGTGTCGGCTGCTTGACAGTGTCCGGCGCCGCGCGGCCCCAGAGTGCGGCCATGCGTGCCCTGCTGTGTCTCGCCGTCTCGCCCGCGCTCGTGGGCTGTCATCACGATCGGGTCGCCGAGACCCAGCCGACCGCGGTCAAGGTCGCCGTGGTCGAGCACGCCGCGAGCGGCGCGGGCACGCACTACTCAGCGCAGATCCTGCCGGCGACGCGGCTCGACCTGTCGTTCAAGGTCGGCGGCTATGTCGACGGCGTGGCGACGGTGCCGGGCGTCGATGGCAAGCCGCGGCTGCTGCAGGAGGGCGACGCGGTGCGGGCCGGCATGCAGCTGGCGGCGATCC
>DASWOO010000956.1:0-6176 GCA_036404335.1 Kofleriaceae bacterium | reverse complement strand
ACGATGACCGCGGCGCCGAGCAGGAGGCCCACGCCGCCGAGCCCGAGCCAGACCAGCAGGCCGCCCGCGCCGGGCGCGTCGCGCGCGATCACCGGCGCCGCGCCGGCCGCCGGCACCGCGCGGCCGGTCATCTCCGCCGGCGCCGCCGTCACCGCCGTCACCGCCGGCGCCGCCTCGGGCTCCGGCATCGCGTCGGTCCACGCCGTGGTCTCGATCACCGTGCCGTCGATCCGGACCGCCGTGACCTCGATCCGCGCGCCGGTCACCGTCACCCGCAGGTAGTGGAACACGCGCTCGAGCTTCTTGACCGCCTCGACGTCGAGCGGGCGGGGGTTCGGCGCCCGCGGATACAGCGGCGCGCCGCCGCCGCCGGTCACGAAGTAGTGCAGCCCGTTGTGCTCGGCGCGCTCGTAGACGTGATCGTGGCCCGAGAACACCGCCGCGACCCCGTACTTCTCGAACAGCGGCGTCCACCGCTCACGCAGATCGACCGAGCCGCCGTGCAGCGAGATCGAGTACGGCGGGTGGTGCATCACCACGAAGATGTGGTGGACCCGGCGGTCCTGGCGCGCGGCGATCAGCTCGCGCTCGAGCCACGCGGTCTGATCGGTCAGCGCGAAGCTGTACTCGTTGGAGTCGAGCACGAGCACCCGGGCGGTCGCGTAGCTGAACGCGTAGTAGCGCTCGCCGTCGCCGCCGTTGTCCGGCACCGCGAACAGCGAGCGGTAGCTATCGGCGGTGCGGCCGCGGCCCTGGCGGTCGTGGTTGCCGACCGACGGGAACAGCACGTTGTCGCGCAGCAGCGGCTGCTCGATCGCGAAGAACTGCTGCCACTGATCCTGGTGCGAGCCCTCGTCGACCATGTCGCCCGTGCCGACCACGAAGTCGGGCACCTCCTGCGCGACCCGCTCGACCACCCGGCGGTGCGCGTCGATGCCGCTGCGGGTGTCGCCCATCGCCACGAACGCGAACGGCACCGGCGCGCCGATCGCCGGCGCGGTCGCGAACTCGCCCGGCCACTGCTGGCCGCCGATCTCGACCCGGTAGCGATAGCGACTCGACGGGGTCAGCTGATCGATCGTCGCCTCGCCCACCCGGCCAGCGGCGACCTCGACCGTGCGCGGCCCGCCCGGGCCCTCGACGACGATCCGCGCCGGCGCCGGCTGGTCCAGGTCCCACATCACGGTGATCGACGTGGGCGCCAGGTTCTGCAGGTACGGCCCGGTGACCATGCGCGGATCGGCCCGGACGATCTGTGTGGCCCCCGCGAGGGCCAGCAGCACGCCGAGGCCCGCGCGGCGCACGCGCGCCAGCATCCGCATCCGCATCCACGCGGCTTCACCGGCGCGCGGGCTCACCGGTAGCGCAAGCTCGCCAGCGCGCCGACCAGATCGCGCGCCGACTCCTTCGAGTAGCCGTAGGTGTCGACCAGGGTGGCCAGCGCCGACTCGGCGCGGGTCCGCGCGTCGGCCGCCAGGTTGCCCTCGTTGCCGACGAGCAGCTTGACCAGATCGCCGATGCCCTTGGCGATCGTCTTCTTGTGGCGCTCGAAGTACGCGTCGCGCAGCTTGCGCAGCAGGTCGCTGAAGATCTCGGAGATCACCGGCTTCTGGCCGCGGTGATCGAGCGACCACGCGCCGATCTTGGCGATCAAGCTCTGCCGGAAATCCTCGGGCTTGCCGGTGATCTCGAGCGTGCGCTCGACCTCCTTCATCATGTTCTCGTCGGGGTCGTCCATCCGGCCGGTCTGCGCGTTGCGGACCTTCTCCTTCTTGATCCCGTGCATCACGTGGGTGATGTAGCGATCGAACACCCGGCCGTACTCCGACTCCTCGACCAGGCCGACCGCGGCGCGGACCTCGTCGTCGACCTTGTCGAACAGCCGGCTGCGCACGACGTCGACCAGCTTCTTGTGATCGTGGTAGCCGCCGGCCTGCACGTCCTGGCGCAGGAACTCGTACAGGCTCGATTGCTTGGTCAGCTCGACGATCTCGTCGAGCACCGCCATCGGCGAGACGTAGTCGTAGCGGCTGGTGTTCGACGACGCGGCGGCGAGCAGCACGCCCTGCATCTCGCGCGGCGACGCGCCGACCCGGCCCTCGTAGATCGGGTACGTATCGGACTCGTGGTACAGGTCCTTGACGTGTGCCGCCAGCTCGCGCGCGCGGTCGGGCGGCAGGTCGCGCGGCACGTGGCCGGTCGCGTACAGCTCGGCCTTATCGAGCGGCGACAGCTTGCCGATGACCTCGGCCAAGGTCGACGGGAACCGCTCGACCTGCGGCTTGCGCATCCGCGACAGCACCGCCCACAGCGCGGCGACGTACGCCGCGTGCGGCGCGACGTGGCGCCGGCCGGCGGCCTCGCGGACCCGCTCGCGGTACAGCGCCTCCTCGTGGCGGACATCGAGGATGAACGGCACGCGAATCAGCTCGATCCGGCCCTTGAAGCTCTGGAAGTCGGGGATCTCGCGGAACGCGGCGAGGTGGATGTCGTTGCAGCTGCCGATGAACGCCAGGTCGAGGAACAGGTTCGTGCTGGTCATCGACAGCGCCGCGCGCTCGACGGTGGTCAGCAGGTACTTGTAGTGCTCGAGCGGCCGCTTGAGCAGATCGTCGTACTCGATCATGCCGCGGTTAGCGCCGACCAGCTCGCCGCCGTACTCGTGCAGCGACACCGATTGCAGCGACGGCGGCAGCGCGCCGAGCGTGCGATCGGCGGTGACCTGGCGCTCGGTGGCGTCGACCGAGAGCTGCGGCTCGACGGTGACCCAGCCGGTGCGGTAGCGATGCGAGATCTCGAAGCGCTCGACCCGGACGTGCCGCAGCACCTGCAGGTAGTCGCCGTGGTAGCTGGCGAGCAGCGCGTCGTAGATCGCGCGGTTCTTCGTCGACAGCGCGCCCTGGCGCAGGTAGTCGCTGACGTTGAACGTCCTGGCCGCCGGGTGACCCTCGAACAACCGCGCGATCAGCCGCACGCGCTCGTCCTGCGGGATCAGCAGCAGCGGGTGATCGCGCAGCTCGTCGCCGACCCGCGCGTCGACCACGTCGTCGGGCAGGTACGCGAACGAGTCCGCCGCGTCCGGCAGCGCGTGCGGGTCGCCGCCAAAGCCGATGCCGCCGCGGGTGTGCTTCTGCGCCGGGAAGATCCAGCTGAACCGGTACAGCGCGCCCTCGTCGAGCGTGCTGTAGTGCTCGAGGCCGCGGCCGAGGCAGCGGATGAACGTCGACTTGGCAGAGCCGTTGGGCCCGTGCAAGAGGATCAGCTTGTTGGGCCGCCCGTCCTGCACGAAGCTGCGCAGCACGCGGTGCACGGCGTTCTGCACCACCTCGTGGCCGTACAGCTGGTCCTCGCCATCGGCCCACGGCGCGTCGAACAGGTGGAACCGCCGGACCTCGCCCCACGGGTACGCCACCATCGAGCTGCCGTAGTGCTCGAAGCAGTCGACCATGTACTGGCTCGACGAGCGCAGCTGGCGCGTCGGCTCGGCGACGACCAGGTTCAGATACTCGGCGAACGACAGCACGCGCCGGTTGCGCGTGAAATCCGCTCGCACCGCGTCGCCCAGATCGGCGAGCAGGCTCTTGACCGCGACGGAGCCGCGGGGGTCGCTGGGCATGTCCGCCATCGATCCAACGGTAGCACTGTCGCGCCCCGTTGTCGGCGCGGCTACTTCGCCGCGACCTTGATCGCGATCGTCTCTTTCTTGGGCAGGCACTGGCTCGCGTCGCACACCGCAAACTTGAAGCTGCCGTTGACGGTGTAGTCGCCGGAGGCCGACGGCGTTAGCTTGACCGAGAACGCGAGCTGCTTCTCATCGAACGCGTCGGCGTCGCCCTTGCCCTGGTCGTGGCCGCCGGCCTTGAATTCGGTCTTGCCCAGGGTGACGCCCTGCGGGGTCTCGAGCGTGAGCTTGACGGGATACTCGGTGTTGACGTGGAACCCGGCGCCCGGCGTGACCGTGACGTGGGCGGTGGTCTCGCTGCCGGCCTTGGCGTCGGCGGGCGCGTCGACCGCGAGCTTGCCCTCCTGGGGCTGGAGCCGGCTGCGGTCGTCGCCGGCGGCGGGCTTGACGTCCACCGGCTTGGCCTCGGCCGGCTTGCCCATCGACGGGCCGCCCGTGGGCGCGGCGCCGGGGACGGCGACGACGTCACCGGTGCTCGGGCCGCCGCTGGGCGACGCGGCCGGCGGCGGGGCGGACTTGGAGCAGGCGGAGGCGAGGAGCAGTGCGAGGAGGGCCAGACGAGACATGGCCCATACAATAGCCGCTCCTGGCGAGATCGCACATAAGTGCGACATGTAGCCCTGGTTTCGCGCCACGCCGGCGCGGTACCTTCGTGATCGCCGGTGAGAAGGGCGCAACAGCTCGGCCGCTACCACTTGCTCGATCGCATCGCGTTCGGCGGGATGGCCGAGATCTACCGGGCCAAGACATTCGACGGCAACGGCCAGCCGCACCTGGTCGCGGTCAAGCGCGTGCTCGCCCACCTGGCCGAGGATGACGACTTCATCCAGATGCTGGTCGACGAGGCCAAGATCGCCAGCGTGCTGCGCCACCTCAACATCGCGCGGGTCTACGAGTTCGCGCGCGCGCACGGCGAGTACTTCATCGCGATGGAGCACGTCGACGGCAAGGACATGCGCACCGTGCTCGAGCGCTGCCGGACCAAGAAGAAGCCGGTCCCGCCCGAGCACGCGGCGTACGTCGGCGCCGAGGTCGGCTCGGCGCTGCACGCGGCGCACTCGGCGATCGACGCCCGCGGCCGGCCGCTGCGCATCATCCACCGCGACGTCTCGCCGTCGAACATCATCTGCAGCTACGCCGGCGAGGTGAAGCTGTGCGACTTCGGCATCGCCAAGGCGACGCTGTCGCGGGTCACGACCAAGACCGGCGTGATCAAGGGCAAGGTCAAGTACATGAGCCCCGAGCAGGCGCTCGGCCGCAAGCTCGACCACCGCAGCGACGTGTTCTCGCTCGGCTCGTGCCTGTACGAGATGCTGACCCGGATCCCGCCGTTCACCGCGACCAACGAGATGGACCTGCTGATCAAGGTCCGCGACGCCAAGTACCGGCCGGTCAGCGAGCTGACGCCCGGCATCCCGCCCGAGCTCGAGGCGATCACCGACAAGTGCCTGACCCGCAGCCGGGCCAACCGCTACCAGACCGCGGCCGAGGCCGAGACCGATCTGCGCGCGTTCCTCAAGCTGTACATGCCGAACTACTCGCGGAGCCACCTCGGCCGGTTCATCCGCAAGATGTTCGCGACCGAGATCGAGCGCGAGCTGCGCATGCTCGAGGAGTACGTGCTCGACGAGGAAGTCAGCGACGACGTCGGCGAGAGCCTGATGGCGCGCGACGAGGACTTCGAGCCGCCCGAGGTCCCGTTCCAGCCCAAGCCGACGTCGGTGTCGGTCGTCGCGCTACGCGACTCGGAGAACGAGTTCGGCGGCGACTCGAACTTCATCACGATGCCCAAGGGCGACGACGAGCCGAGCTCCTCGGAGGCCGCGCTGCCGGATCAGCCGACCGGGGTCGGCGCCGGCGACGACGATATCCACGGCGCCAACACGGTCATCCTGCAGACCGGCCGCGGCCGGCAGTCCTCGCGCCCCGGCGGTCAGGGCGCGCCCGGCGGCACGGCGGGCACGGCCGGCATCGGCCAGGCCGACACCCAGCCGGCGCCGATCGCGATGCGCGGCGAAGATGAGGACGACCTGCACTCCGCGCCGACCCAGATCATCGATGTCGGGCGGATGCGCCGCCGTTGATCAGGTCGCCGCCGTCGTCGCCACCGCCACCGTCATCGCCGCCGCCGTCATCGCCGCCCGGGTCGCCGGGGTTCCCGCCGTCGTCGCTGCCGCCGCCGTCATCGCACGCGCCGTCAGCGCACGAGCCGTCGTCGCTGCCGTCGTTATAGTCGCCGCCATCGTCGTAGTCGCCGTCGTCCGACCAGCTCGCGTCGCTGGCGGGCGAGCACTTCACGCGCGGGACGTAGACCACGTGCAGGTTGACGCCGCGCAGCGTCTTGACGTCGAGCGTCGGCTCCACGGGCGCGTTCTGGACGGACAGATCGACGTGCTGCACCGACGTGAGCCGGCAGCTCTTCACGCGTCCATCGATCTGGAACACGTCGGCGCACAGCGGCTCGCACTGCCCGTCGTGGACGCAGGTCGCGATC
>DASWOO010000955.1:0-7179 GCA_036404335.1 Kofleriaceae bacterium | reverse complement strand
CGACCATGCGATGCCGCAGGCCGGGCGCGATGTGGAACGGCTCGTTGGGCCCGAGGTCGCGCGCCACCGGCGCCTCGCCCTCCGGATAGTGGATCAGCTGCATGCGGCCGCGCAGCAGCATGATCGTCTCGTCCTTGACCCGGTGGTACTGGAGCGACAGCGCCTCGCCGGCGCGGATGTGCAGGATCTTGCCGACGTAGCGCTCGGTCTGCGCCCAGATCAGCTCGTGACCCCACGGTTTGTCGACGACCGCCATGCGACTACTTCTTCGGAGCGGGAGCAGGCGCGGGGGTCTTGCTCGGCGCGGGCGGTGCCTTGGCCGCCGGCGCGGGCTTGGTATCGACCGGGGCCGCGGCGGGCGCCGCGAGCGTGCCGTTCGCGGTCGAGTCCTGCGTGGTCGGCATCTCGACCTTGGGCCGCGCGCCCGGGATCTCCTCGCGGCGGTCGACCTTGCCGTCGAAGTCGTCGTCGTACAGGATCGCGAGCAGCACGCCGTCCTTGTACTGCTCCCACAGGTCGGGCTGGCCGTCGTTGTTGCGGTCGCGCCGCACCGAGGTCAGCTGGCCGGTCGAGTCGTAGACCTCCTTGACGTCGAACTTGCCGTCGAAGTCGGTGTCGCGCTCGACCTCCGCGACCGTACCGGTCTTGGTGTCGTAGATCGCCGACATGTCCCACTTGCCGTCGTAGTCGAAGTCGGCCTTCTCGAACAGCGTGTTACCCTTGCGGTTGTAGGCGACGACCCAGTCCTTGCGGCCGTCGTGGTCGAAGTCGACCTGCTTGCAGGTCATGAACTCGACCTTGGTACCGCCTTCGTCCTCGGTCTTGTACAGCCGCCAGACGTCGGGCTTGCCATCGTGGTTCAGATCGTAGGTCACGACGTTCTTGCCGTTGGTGTCACACAGCGTCGGGTCGACTTTCGGGATCCCGTTCTCTGCGTCCTTCGGGGTAGTGTCGCCCTGCTTGCCGTGACAGCCCAGCGTCGTCATCGCGAGCGCGGCCGAGCCAGCCAGCATGAGGAGTTTCGCCATTTGTGAGGAACCTTAGTCTTCGTCTCCAACCGTCGCAAGTGTGCGGAACAGCGCAAGGTATGCGTCGAAACGTTCATGAAAATCGTCTCGATCGTGGTCGACCTGGGGCCC
Organism: Kofleriaceae bacterium; assembly: GCA_036404335.1. Taxonomy (GTDB): domain Bacteria; phylum Myxococcota_A; class Polyangia; order Haliangiales; family Haliangiaceae; genus JABFXX01. The sequence goes on along the minus strand of DASWOO010000955.1, from coordinate 6,040 downwards.
GGATCACGCTAAAGACGGCGTTCGCGCGAGCACATTCATGACGTTCCCCGTCGAGCGGATCCGCAACTTTTCGATCATTGCCCACATCGATCACGGCAAGACCACGCTGGCCGATCGCATCCTCGAGGAGTGTGGCGCGGTCACCGCGCGCGAAGCGCAGAACCAGATGCTCGACAGCATGGACCTCGAGCGCGAGCGTGGCATCACGATCAAGGCGCAGTCGGTCCAGCTGCACTACAAGGCCGAGGACGGCCTGACCTACCAGTTCCACCTGATCGACACCCCCGGCCACGTCGACTTCCACTACGAGGTCAGCCGGTCGCTCGCCGCGTGCGAGGGCGCGCTGCTCGTGGTCGACGCGGCGCAGGGCGTCGAGGCCCAGACCCTGGCCAACGTCTACGTCGCGCTCGATAACCACCTCGAGATCGTGCCGGTGCTCAACAAGATCGACCTGCCGGTCGCGCGGCCCGACTTCGTCAAGCAGCAGATCGAGGACACGATCGGCCTCGACGCCAGCGACGCGCTGCTGGTCTCGGCCAAGACCGGCATCGGCGTCCACGACATGCTCGAGGCGGTGGTCAAGCGGATCCCGCCGCCCAAGGCCGATCGCGACGCGCCGCTGTCGGCGCTGATCTTCGACAGCTGGTACGACTCGTTCCGCGGCGTCGTCGTCCTGGTCCGCGTCATGTCGGGCCGGCTCAAGAAGGGCACCAAGCTCCGGTTCTGGGCGACCAACCAGGTCTACGAGTGCACGATGACCGCCGTCCGCCGTCCGGCGACGTTCGAGGTCGACGCGATCGAGGCCGGCCAGGTCGGCATCGTCGCCGCGTCGATCAAGGACATCGCCCACGCCCGGGTCGGCGACACGGTGACCGACGACGATCGCCCGGTGAACGCGCCGCTGCCCGGGTTCAAGTCGGTCAAGCCGATGGTGTTCGCGGGGCTGTTCCCGGTCGACGCCGCGGACTACCAGAACCTCAAGGACGCGCTCGGCAAGCTCGTGCTGAACGACGCGTCGGTGACCTACGAGCCGGAGACCTCGGCGGCGCTCGGCTTCGGGTTCCGCACCGGGTTCCTCGGCCTGCTCCACATGGAGATCATCCAGGAGCGGCTCGAGCGCGAGTTCAACCTGAACCTCATCACCACGGCGCCCAGCGTGCGCTACCGGATCCACTACAACGGCGAGGTGATCGAGGTCGATAACCCGGCCAAGGTCCCCGATCAGGGCCGGGTCGACACCGTCGAGGAGCCAGTGATCACCGCGACCGTGCACCTGCCGCAGGAGTACGTCGGCCCGATCATGCAGCTGTGCCAGGAGCGGCGCGGCGTGCAGCAGGGCATGCACTACGACAGCGGCGGTCGCGTCCGCGTGGTCTACGAGATGCCGCTGGGCGAGATCGTGTTCGGGTTCTACGACCGGCTCAAGACCATGTCGCGCGGCTACGCGTCGCTCGACTACGAGCCAGCCGGCTACCGCGCGGCCGATCTGATCCGGCTCGACGTGCTGGTCAATGGCGAGCGCGTCGACGCGCTGTCGCTCATCTCGCACCGCGACACCGCGTACCACCGCGGGACCGAGCTGTGCAGCAAGATGAAGGACGTCGTGCCGCGCCAGATGTTCGACGTCGCGATCCAGGCGGCGATCGGCAGCCGGGTGATCGCGCGGACCACGGTCAAGGCCGCGCGTAAGGACGTCACCGCCAAGTGCTACGGCGGCGACATCACGCGCAAGAAGAAGCTGCTCGAGAAGCAGAAGGAAGGCAAGAAACGCATGAAGTCGGTCGGCTCCGTCGAGCTGCCGCAGGAAGCGTTCTTGACCGTGCTCAAGGTCGACTGAGCGTGCGCGCGGCGCGGCTGGACAGGCGCGTCCGCGCCGAGGCCGTCGCGCTGGTCGCCGCGGTGCGCAAGCGCGAGGATCCGCCGGACGCGCGGCTCCAGGCCGCCGCCGGCCGAATGGCGGCGGCGCTGGCGGCGGGCGATCTGCGGCGGGTGCGCGACGAGCTGCCGGGCCTGGAGCTGGCGGCCGACGCGCAGGGCATCACGGCGGCGAAGTCGATCGGCCGGGACTACGCCGAGACCGTCGGCGGCGCGATGTTCGCCGCGCTCGCGCTGCGGGTGCTGGTGCTGGCCGCGTTCAAGATCCCGTCGAGCTCGATGTACCCGACGCTCGAGGTCAACGATCACATCTTTGTCAACAAGTTCGTCTACAGCCTGGGCGCGCCGGCGCGCGGCGACGTCATCGTGTTCATCATGCCGTGCCAGCCTGACCGCGACTACATCAAGCGGGTGGTCGCGACCGAGGGCGAGACCGTCGAGGTCCGGTGCAACGTGGTGTTCGTCGACGGCGTGGCCAACGAAACTCGCCGGGTCGCCGGCGCGTGCCGCTACGAGGACGTCGACGAGGGCGAGCCCGCGCGCGGCTGGGTCGAGCGGACGTGCAGCGAGTACGTCGAGCGGGTCGGCGAGCGCGCGTACCACACGTACCACGACGTCGATCGGCCGCGCCGCGACGAGCTCGCGCGCCAGGGCGGCCTGGTCAGCGGCGACATCAAGGACTTTCCGCGGCTCGACGGCGTGCGGCTGCCGCCGAGCTGCTCGACCCAGAGCGACGGCGAGCCGTTCGCGGCGCCCAACCAGCGGGTCGGGGCGCTGGTCCAGACGAGCACGACGGCGGGCGTATGCGAGCCGCAGCTGCACTATGTCGTGCCGCGCGGCCATGTGTTCGTGATGGGCGACAACCGCGCCAACTCCAACGACTCGCGCTACTGGGGCGCGGTGCCGGTCGAGAACATCCGCGGCCGGTCGATGTTCGTGTGGCTGTCGTACCGCGAGCTCTGGCGCGGTCTGCGCTGGGACCGGCTGGGCAAGCTGGTTCGGTGATTACTTCTTCTGCGGCGCGCCGAGCTGCTGGAACGCGCGCTTCATCGCGTCGTCGACCGCGACCTCGGCCGCCGCGTTCCAGGTGTCCTCGCGGTCGCGATCGCGCAGCTTCATCCCGATCTCCTGCTTGATCGTCGCCTTGCCGTCGCCGGTGAAGCCGATCGTGCGGCCGGGGATGTGCTCGCCGAGCATGTGGATCGCGACCTTGATCGTCAGCCGCTGGGTGTTGGGCTTGCCCTCCATCGGCTCGAGCTCCTCGTCGGCGTCGGTGATCTCGACCGACACCAGGTACGAGCCCGACACGTTCTTTTGCGTCAGCCACCTGCGGTAGCCCTCCGCGTTCTTGGCCGGATCGGGCGCGCCGTCGAGCTTGGCGACCAGCTGCGGGTGGCCGGCGAAGACCTTCTCGACCTGGGCCTTGATCCGCGGCGTCGCCGCCTGGGCGATGTCGGGCTTGATCTCGGACTTGGCCGTCACGTCCAGCAGCTCGAAGTGAAACTTCTTCGCCGGCGCGGCGACGGCCGGCGCGCCGAGGCCGAGGACCACGACGAGCAGGGCGGCGGCGCGAGGGAACGGTCGGCGAGGGAGGGGGCTCATCGCGGGATATCCTGCCATTTTCCCCAGGGACGGCGTCATGCTAGCGTTCATTCATGAGCCGGCCGCGGTGGCACGACGTGCTGATCGTGTCGGCGATCGCCTGCCTGCTCGTGGCTGGGATCTGGTCGTTGTGGGAGGACGAGGTCCGCTCGGCGCTGGGCCTACCTGCCGCCGCGGCGCCGGCCGGGTCGGCAAGCGGCGCCGGTTCACCGGCAATCGCTCCGGCGGCGGCGCCTGGCTCGACATAGTTGGCCGCTAACTTGACTGTGGTTACCGCGGCTTAGTACCGTTTACACAGGGCCAATGTTCACCATACTTATTCAGGAAAAGGGCGGCGAGCAGCGCCGCATGGTGTTCAACAAGGCCGAGGTCACGATCGGACGCGTGCAGGGCAATGACATCGTGTTGCCCAAGGGCAACGTGTCGAAGCGCCATGCCCGGATCGTGCTCAAGGACGGCAAGTTCATCATCGTCGATCTGAAGAGCACCAACGGCACGTACGTCAACGGCCGGAAGATCACGAGCCCGCTCGTGGTCAAGGACTCCGACAAGATCTACATCGGCGACTTCATCGTCGGGGTCGACGAGGCCTCCGCGTCCGAGGGCGAGGGCATGCCCGAGGCGACGAGCCCGCCGCCGGTCGGCCCGCCGTCGCAGGAGCTCGGCTCGGCCCGCCCGCCGCGGCCGACCGAGGCGCAGCCGCTGCCGCCGAGCGCGGTGCCGATGGCGAGCCCGATGGAGACCCCGCCGCCCGCGCCCGCGCCCGCGCCCGCGGCGACCGTGCAGGGCCCCGGCCCGAGCCGCGCGGTCCCGCCGCGCCCGGCGCCGGGTCCGGCGCGCGAGCCCGCCGCGCCGCCGGTCGGCGCGTCACCGTCGGAGCGGCCGCGTCCGGGCGTCGGACGTCCGGGCGGCACGATGCCGCCGCCGATCATGTCGCCGATCCCGCCGATCGTCGGCGGACCGGGCCCCGCGCCCGCGCCGGCGCCCCTCCCGGCGCCGGGCCAGATGCCGGGCCAGATGCACGGCGAGAACCCCGCGCCGACGCCGCTCATGGCGGCGCCGCAGCCGCCGGCGATGGCCGCGCCGCAACCGGCGCCGGCGATGGCCGCGGTCCCGCCCGCGATGGCGAGCCAGGGCGCGGCGATGCCGTCGGGCCCCGCGCTCGCGCCCCGGCCGATCGCCGCCCACGCCCCGGCGATGGACCCGGCGCCGCAGGCGCAGGTCGTGCCGATGCCGACTGACAAGAAGCCGCGCGGCCTGGTCGGCGCCGGCGCCAAGCGCGTCCCCGGCCGCTCGGTGTCGCTGCCCAACCGGCGCGGCGTCCAGCTCGATCCGCTCGACCCCAAGATCGTCAAGATGCTCGACCTGCAGTCGAACATCCTCGAGCGGCTGCGCGCCAAGCTCGACCTCGACAAGATCCCGATGGATCGGCTGCACGAGGAAGACCTGTGGCAGCGCGCCGAGCGCGCGACGATCGACCTGGTCGAGACCCTCGAGACCAGCGGCGAGCTGCCCAAGTACATCGATCAGGACACGCTGATCAAAGAGGCGCTCAACGAGGCGCTCGCGCTCGGCCCGCTCGAGGATCTGCTGGCCGACGAGCAGATCGACGAGATCATCATCGACCGCCGCGACCGCCTGGTCGTCGGCAAGGGCGGCGTGCTGCGCGGCTCGGGCAAGGCGTTCTCGTCGGACGACGTGTTCGAGAAGGTCGTCAAGCGGCTGGTCGCCGAGGCCGGCGCGATGATCGACGACACCCGGCCGCTGGTCGACCTGCGGATGCGCGACGGCACGCGGCTGACCGCGGCGGTGTCGCCGGTCGCGGCGCGCGGCGCGGTGCTCGTGGTCAAGAAGCGGCCGGCGCAGATGCCCAAGCTCGCCGAGCTGGTGACCCAGAACGCGCTGACCGCGGGCATGGCCGACTTCCTGGCGACCTGCGTCGCCGCGCGCCGCAACATCCTGGTGTGCGGCGCGCCGAGCTCGGGCAAGACGACGATCGCGGCCGCGCTGGCGGCGGCGTCGCCCCCCGGCGAGCGCGTGGTGTCGATCGAGGCGGTCTCCGAGATCTCGATCGGGCGCGACGAGTGGATCCAGCTCGAGGCCCGACCGGGCTCGGGGCGGCACGCCGAGATCGATCTCGGCCACCTGCTCGAGACCGCGCTGCGGCTGGCGCCCGATCGCCTGGTGGTCGGCGAGGTCCGCGGCCGCGAGGCGCTGCCGCTGGTCCAGGCGCTGTGCTCGACGATCGACGGCGCGGTGGTCGCGATGACCGGCGAGGGCGCCAGCGCGGCGCTCGGCCGGGTCGCCAGCCTGGCGCGGCTGTCGCTGCCGGGCGCCGATGGCGCGATCCGCGAGCTGGTGGCGCAGGCGTTCGAGATCGTCGTCCACGTCGCGCGGTGGTCGGACGGCTCGCTCCGCGTGCTGTCGATCGAAGAGGTCGTCGGCTGCAGCGAGACCACGTTCGACACCCACGTGCTGTTCCAGTTCCAGAACGGCGCGTTCACGGCGACCGGCACCGTGCCGCGGTTCTACGCCGAGCTCGAGGCGCGGGGCATCCCGGCCG
>DASWOO010000954.1:0-2876 GCA_036404335.1 Kofleriaceae bacterium | reverse complement strand
TCGAACGAGGAGCCGGCGTTCTCGCCCAACGGCCAGGCGATCGCGTTCGCCCGCGCCGGCCAGGGCGTGTTCATCACCAAGGCCGACGGCAACGGTAAGGCCGTCAAGGTCTGGTCGGGCTCGGCGACCGGCATCGACTGGGGCCCGGCGCCGCAGTGAGCCTACGGGTGGCTGCCCGCGCCGCCTTCGTGGCTCAGTAGCTCGAGCATCCGCTGCTTGTCGGGGCTGTCCCACTCGGCGTCGGAGAACTGGTCGGTCGTGTACGCGGCGGTGGTGTAGCTGCCGGAGAACGGCGGCATCTGCTCGAGGTCGGGGTCGAGGTCGGGGACGTAGCGCGCGCCGCGCAGCTGGCCGATGTGGAACGCGCCGTGCGCGCTGCCGTCGACAAGGACCTTGCCGAAGAACAGCAGGTCGACGTCGTGGCTGCCGGTCTCGAGGTCGCCCTTGTAACGGGTCCACGCGACCGGCTGGTTGTCGGCGTCGAACAGGTTGGCGTCGATCACGTAGTGGCCCGCGGCGGTGACCTCGAGGCCGGCCTTGACGATCAGCGAGCCGTGCTCGACGGCGTCGGCGAACTTGCCGTTGAACCGCGCCGGCACGCCGGACGTCGGCGTGTACTGCACGTCGAAGTGGCCGACCTGCTTGCCGGTGCCGTAGTCGAACTCGATGTACAGCGCGATCGCGGCCTGGCGCTTGAGCCCGAGCCTGGCGGGCTCGAGCGTGGCGGCGAACCCGCCGCTGGCCGCCGCGGCGTAGCTCATCGCGATCGGCGGCTCCTGGTGGTGCACCGGATCGAGCACGACGGCGTAGGCCTGGGTGATCGGCGCGGTGATCGGCGCGCCGTCGCGCTGGACGACCAGCGACGCGTGCAGCGGCTGGTCGCCGATCACGAAGTAGCGATCGGCCGTGAACAGGTAGGTGACGTGCTCGTCGTGGTCGGTGCGCCGCATGACCTCTTGGCGCTTGCCGGGCTCCAGCAGATCGACCTGGTCCTTGCTCAGCGGCCGCGACATCGGCGGGTAGACGTTGGCCTTCTTGTACGCGGTCAGCGCGTCGTCGGTGACCAGGCCTTCGCTGACCGCCGGGTACGGGGCCACCGGCGGCGCCGGTAGCTGCGCGCTGCGGTGATCGGCCGGCGCCGCGGCCGGGCCCGCGGCCACCGCCGGCGGCGCGCCGCGGCGCGCGAGCTCGAGCGGCTCGCGCGTCGAGCGCCACCACACGATCGCGGCGACGATCAGGCCGACGACCGCGATCAGGATCGACCGGCGCCCGGGCCACGCGGAGGCGGCCACGGCGGGTTGTTTACGGCGAGCGCTCACGTTGGCGCGAGATTATCGCACGCGCTCAGGGGCAGCCGCTCGACAGGCCACCCTCGTTGCAGATCATCTTGAGCTTCATCTGCAGGTGGTTGAGCGAGCCGTACTCGCACGAGTAGTACGCCGCGTGGTTGGCGTACTTGGTGCTAGAATCGCAGATCGAGCTGTGCGAGCCGGCCGCCGCGTAGCCGCCCGCCGACGCCTCGGACACCGCGCCGTCGTCGTGGCCCGGCAGGATCGCCGCCTGGATGTACGGCGCCAGCCAGCCGTCGCCGGCGATCATGCGGGTGACGATGCCGTGGGTGTCGTTGTGGTTCCAGCCGTTGCGGTGGTCGCTGGTGCCGATGTGGCCGGCCAGCGCGCAGCCGCCGAACACCTCGCCGATGTAGCCGGTGCCGCCGAGCTCGCTGCCGCCCTCGTTGCTGGCCGATGCGGCGACGTACGCGATGTTCCACGCGGTCGAGTTGAGCGCCAGCGTGCGCGACATGACCGCGCCGCCGTTGGAGTAGACGTAGACGTAGCAGAGGTTGCTGCCGGTACAGTACTGGTTGAGCACGCCGGCCATCTGCGAGGTGGCGGTCGCCATGCTGTCGCGCTGATCGATCGGCGCGTTGATGCTGGTCTGCCCGGACCACTTGCCGATCGTGGAGCCGAAGTCGGTGCTGCAGATGCCGCCGACCTGGATGCGATAGGTGTTCGCGCTGGCCACGGTCGGGACGGCGATGGCAGCAGCGATGGCGATCTTGACGAGTGTGTTCATCGGGCTGAATCCTCGTGGACCTCGTGGCGCGCTGCCATCGAAACCCACGCCGTTTCCACCTGCCCGTGATCTACCGGGCGTTTCACGCCGCACTGCGCAACCGCGTGCGCAGAAGCTCGCACCTCGGCGCACAGCGCCCGCTCAGGCCATGTCAGTTGAACCGCGAGCGTCGTCGAAGATCTGACAGGCCGCTGAAATTGCTCGAGAGATGGATCCCCGGCGCCGCAGCATCGCGAGTTTTCCCGGTGCGGACGTAGCAACGGCGCTCGAACACCCGGCGCAGCGGGCGTTCGAGCGAGCTGGATCGCTTCCTGCTCGGTAGGTCCAGTATGTCGGTCCCGTTCCCGCACCGCTACAGCGCCTCGCTCAGCCGGACGTTCGCTTCGCGCGCGCGGATGGAGTCGCCGCCGCGGCCGGTGCTGCACGGCGGGCCGCCGCCCGAGATGGACGGCGATGCCGACACCTGGTCGCCCGAGCACCTGCTGCTGTCGTCGCTCAGCCTGTGCCTGATGACGACGTTCGAGGCGTTCGCGGCGCGCGACCAGATCGAGATCCTGTCATGGGACTCCGAGGCGAGCGGCACCGTGGAGCGCACGGTCGAAGGCCTGACCTTCACCTCGATCGTGCTCGAGCTCGACATCACGATCGCCGGCAACGTCGATCGGGTCGATGCCACGCTCGAGGACGCCAAGCAGTACTGCCTGGTGCTCAACTCGCTGCGCGTCCCGGTCGTGATCGAGGCGCAGGTCCACACGCCCGACGAGGAGGACGACGCCGACGACTACGCCGCGCTCCGCCCG
>DASWOO010000953.1:0-3132 GCA_036404335.1 Kofleriaceae bacterium | reverse complement strand
CGACGTGTAGACCCCGGCGAGCGACTGGTCGAACGGGGTCGAGCCCAGCACCAGGTTATCGAGCGCGTCGGCCTGGATGTGGATCGACGTGCCCTCGTCGAGGTTGATCGTCGGCTCGAGCCGCAGCCGGGTGTTGGCGCTGGCCAGCGAGCCGTTGCACGGGTGGTCGAGCGCGATCGACTTGCAGCCGAGCGCGGTCGGGAACGGCGTGCCGCCGAACCCGGGATCGGGGAAGCCGAGGTTGAAGTTCTTGTACCAGTCGGTGCGCACCCGGTAGTACCCGTCGAGCTCGAGCAGCTTCCACTTCTTGCGCCGGCTCTTGGGCGCCGGGAGCGCCGGCGTCGTCGGCAACAGGCCCGGGCTCTTCGGCGCTTGCTCGGCGACGCCCTCTTTCTTGGCGTCGCTTCCGGCGCCACCACCCGGCGGCGGTCCGCCGCCCGGTGTCAGGCCCGGTCCGCCGGGGCCGATCTGCGCGTACGCGACCGGCCCACCGACGACGAGCACGCTTGCCCACAGCACCAGGCGAGCCAGGCGACGCTGCCGCCGCGGGGCCTGAAAAATGGAACGACCGTTGGTGTAATGCATAGAAAGTACGAGGATTTAGGCTCGCCGAAAACCGGGCGGACTATAGGCACGGGCCCAAAGCCGGGTCAAACGGCCCGGACCATGAAACGGCGATCTGCACCGCGCGGCCACGACGGAGGCAACGCCATCACCCATTGGCCGGGTCTGAATCGCCCAGGATATGGTGCATGCGATGGCTAATGACCGCGGCAGGCTGCCCCGCGTTGCCTGGGTTCTCGCACTCGCCGCGATCGGCGGCTGTAGCTACCGCGCACGCCCCGATCCGCCATTTGCGGAGGAGGGCGTGCTGCGCAAGGAGCGCGCGCCACACGCCGCGGGCGGCGGCACGCGCCAGGTGCTGGTCGGCGAGCTGTGCCCGCAGGCGCTGGCCGGGCGGCCGGCGGTCGCGCCGCTCCTGCTGCGCAGCGCCGGCTGGACCGACAACGTCGCCGAGGTGACCGGCGCGGTCGAGCGCGGGGCGACGCCGCGGTTCGCCGCGTTCGGCACCGACGGCAAGCTCGCCGGCGTGTTCGAGGCGATGGGCCTGGCCGACGTCACGCTCGGCCAGTCGGTCGCCGCCGGGACCTACGTCGGCGGCGCGCCGTGCTCGGCCGAGGGCGAGAAGGGCCAGCGCGACGACGACGCCGCGTGCCAGGCCGCGACCAACGGCTGCGGCCTCGCGGTCGCCGAGCTGGCGCGGCCCGACGATCCACCCGAGACCCCCAAGCTCGCGACCGGCGGCGCGTGCCTGGCCGGCGCGGCGATGGGGATCGACATCGACGGCGACGGCATCAACGAGTGGTTCCCGCTGTCCGGGGTGCTCGACGGCACCCGCGGCCCGGCGCAGGAGTGGTCGGCCGGGATCGCGGTCAAGGGCGCGTGCAACGCGAGCTTCACCAGCTACGACGTCGCGCTGACGCCCGAGACCGAGGCCGGGCGGAACGTCGACCCCAAGGCGCGGGTCACGCTCGACGTGCTCGGCGTGCTCGACCTCGACGGCGACGGCCGCAAGGACGTGGTGCTGGCGCTGCGGTTCCCGACGGTGCGCGTCGTGGTGGTGTACAGCGCGACCGCGTCGCCGCAGCGGCTCGAGCTGGTCGGCGAGGCCCAGGCGTTCCAGAAGTAAGCTACGGTAGCCGCGCGATGCGCGAAGACGTCGGTCAGCTGCTGTGGATCGGATTCGAAGGCACCTCGGCGTCGCCGGAGCTGCAGGCCCAGCTCGCCGCCGGCGAGGCCGGCGCGACGATCGTGTTCAAGCGCAACCTCGACATCGTCGACGACCGGTGCGACCTCGACGCGCTGGTCGCGCTCAACCGCCAGCTGCACGTCGCCGCGCCCGACGGCACCCCGGCGTGGATCGCCGTCGACCAGGAGGGCGGCCGGGTCCAGCGGGTCAAGGCGCCGGCGACAATCTGGCCGCCGATGTATCGCCACCGTGCGATGCCGGACGAGGTCGCGACCCAGCTGGCCTATGGCGTCGGCGAGGCGATGGGCAGCGAGCTGGCCGCGCTCGGCTTCGACGTCGACTTCGCGCCGGTGCTCGATGTCCACACCAACCCCGCCAACCCGATCATCGGCGACCGCGCGTTCGGCGATGACCCGGCGCTGGTCGGCCAGCTGGCGATGGCGTTCGCCGCCGGCCTGCACCGCGCCGGCATCGTGGCGTGCGGCAAGCACTTCCCTGGACACGGCGACACCGCGACCGACAGCCACCTCGAGCTGCCGCGCGTCGACCACAGCTGGGACCGGCTGGCGGGCGTCGAGCTGGCGCCGTTCCGGTTCGCGGCGACCGAGCCGCTGTGGCTGCTGATGACCGCGCACGTCGTGTTCGCCGCGCTCGACGCGACCCGGCCGGCGACGCTGTCGCCGCGGGTGATGACCGAGCTGCTCCGCGGCGAGCTCGGCTACCGCGGCGTGGTGATCAGCGACGATCTCGACATGAAGGCGATCGCCGATCACGTCGGCGTCGAGGCCGCGGCGGTCCAGGCGATCCGCGCCGGCTGCGACGTGCTGCTGCTGTGCCGCGACCCGCAGCACCAGGTGATGGCGCGCGAGGCGCTGATCCGCGCGGCCGAGGGCGACTCCGAGCTGCGCCGGCGGATCGGCGAGTCGGCGGCGCGGGTCCGCGAGCTGAAGCGCGCCGTCGAGGCCGATCGCCGGCCGCGCCCGGGCCTCGACATCGTGGGTTGCGCGGCCCACCAGGAGCTGGCGGCGTTCCTGGCCGAGGGCGTCCCGCTCGGCCTCGCCTGAGCCGGAGCCCGACCGCGCGCGGACGCCCGGCGTGCCACCGGCGCACCGGTGGGATGCGTGGCCTCGACGCACGGCGCGCGCGTGCTGCTGGTACATCGCTCGCTGATCGCCCTCGGCCATGACGAAGCAAGACGGCGAGGGCCCGTTCGACAACGCGGTGACCGGGGCGGGCGGCGAGCTCCACCAGCGCGCCCGGGACCAGGACACGGTGCTGACGACCAACCAGGGTGTGCCGATCAGCGACGATCAGAACTCGCTGACCGTCGGCCCGCGCGGCCCGACCCTGCTCGAGGACTTCCACTTCCTCGAGAAGATCAC
>DASWOO010000952.1:0-2338 GCA_036404335.1 Kofleriaceae bacterium | reverse complement strand
ACGGCGTCGTGCCCGGCGCCCAGCCCGACATGGCGCTGTCGCACCTCGAGTGCGTCGGCAGCTCCGGCGGCCGGCCGCGCGATCTGCTGTGCGGCGGGCTCAGCGCGCCGGTCGTCGACCTGCCGCCCGAGCCCTAAGCGGCCCGGGTCGCGCGCTGGCGCGCGAGCTCGGCGAGCCGGTCGAGGATCGTGCCGGCGACGTTGGTGCCGTCGAGCTGCGAGATGTGGCGGACGCCGGTCGGCGAGGTGATGTTGAGCTCGGTCAGCATCCCGCCGATCACGTCGAGCCCGACGAGGATCTGGCCGTGGTCGCGCAGGAACGGCGCGACGGTCGCGATGATCTCGCGGTCGCGCGCGGTGATCTCGGTCTTCACCGCGCGGCCGCCGACGTGCAGGTTGCCGCGGGCCTCGGCGCTGCCCGGGACGCGCAGCACCGCGCCGACCGGCTCGCCGTCGATCAGCACGATCCGCTTGTCGCCCTCGACCGCCTCGGGCAGGTAGCGCTGCGCCAGGGTCCAGCGCGTGCCGGCGCCGGTCGAGGTCTCGAGGATCGACGACGCGTTGGGATCGCCGTCGCGCACCACGAAGATGCCCAGGCCGCCGAAGCCATCGACCGGCTTGACGACGATCGCCCCGCCCTGCTGGGCCTGGAACTCGCGCAGCCGCGCCGCCGACCGGGTCACGATCGTCGCCGGGGTCAGCTGCGGGAACCGCAGCACCGCGAGGTGCTCGTTGAGCTCGCGCAGGCCGCGCGGGTCGTTGACCAGCAAGGTCTTGCCGCGCGCGTGGTCGAGGATCCAGGTCGCGTGCAGGTAGTTGACGTCGACCGGCGGATCCTTGCGCATCAGCACGATGTCGAACTCGGCGAGCCGGCGCGGCACCGCGTCGTCGACGGTGAACGCCTCGCGCGGCGTCACCCCGACCCGGACCTGGGTCGGCGACGCCTCGCACACCGCGTCGTCCCCGACGAGCCCGAGCTGCTCGACCAGGCACGTCCACACCTCCCAGCCGCGCTGGGCAGCCTCGAGCATCAGCGCATACGAGCTGTCACCGGCGAGGCCGAAACGCTCGAGAGGATCGACAATGAAGAGCAACCGCACGCCGCCACTCTAGCCGAGGCGTCCGCGGCTGGCTCGTCCGCGCGCGATTCAGGTGACCGGGGTCGAGCCCGCCGGGCCCGCTGGGCTCGCGGGCTCGGCGATCGGCTCGTCGCCGCCGACGTTGACCTTGGTCGGCAGCAGGTGCTCGAGCCCGTGCTTGCGCAGCCGGTAGTACAGCGTCGACCGGTTGATCCCGAGCGTGCGCGCGGCGCTGGCGATGTTGCCGCGCGACTTCTCGACCGCGGCGACGATCTCCTTGCGCTCGCTGTCGAGCAGGCGCTCGGCGAGGCTCTTGCCGTCGTCGGCGAGCGCCGGGCTCGCCGAGGCCACGACCGGCTGCGGCCCGGTGCCCGACGGCGCGGCGGGCGCCGGCACCGCCGCGTGGCTGGTGGCGCGGCGGCCGAAGTCGAGGTGCACGGCCGAGACCGGCGCGCCCTTGGCCAGGATCATCGCGCGCTCGATGATGTTCTCGACCTCGCGGACGTTGCCCGGCCAGTTGTACTCGCGGAGCTTGGCCAGCGCGTCCGGGGTGGCCGGCGCCGCGGCCAGGCCCATCTGCCGCGAGAACTTGGCGATGAAGTGCGTCATCAGCGGCCCGAGATCGTCGAGCCGGTCGCGCAGCGGCGGCAGGTTGATCGGGAACACGTTGAGCCGGTAGTACAGATCCTCGCGGAACTCGCCGTCCTCGATCATCTGCTCGAGGTTGCGGTTGGTCGCGCTGACCAGCCGGACGTCGACCTTGATCGTCTCGCTGCCGCCGACCCGCTCGAGCTCGCGCTCCTGCAGCGTGCGCAGCAGCTTGATCTGGACCTCGATCGGCAGGTCGCCGACCTCGTCGAGGAACAGCGTGCCGCCGTCGGCGAGCTCGAACCGGCCCGCCCGCCGCGCCATCGCGCCGGTGAAGCTGCCCTTCTCGTGGCCGAACAGCTTGCTCTCGAGCACGCCGGGCGCGAGCGCCGCGCAGTTGACGCGGACGAACGGCTTCTGCTCGCGCGTCGAGTTGATGTGGATCGCGTGGGCGACCAGCTCCTTGCCGGTGCCGGTCTCGCCGCGCAGCAGCACCGTCGAGTTGGTCGGCGCCACCTGCTCGACCTTGTCGAGCACCTCGCGCAGCGCCGCGCTGTCGCCGATGATGTTGCCGAAGTCGAACGCGCCGTGCAGCTGCTGGTTCAGGTAGCCGGTGTACTCGGCGAGCTGCGCCACCAGCTTCTTGTTCTCGCGCTGCAGGTGGAACCGCTC
>DASWOO010000951.1:0-5803 GCA_036404335.1 Kofleriaceae bacterium | reverse complement strand
GAGCTTGTCCGGCGTACGCTTGCGGTTCTTCGACGTGGTGTAGAAGAACCCGGTGTCAGCGGTCGACACGAGCCGGATCAGCTCGCGTCCAGATTTCCCTTTTTTGGCCATGGCGGTACTCCCAGCAGGTGCCCGGGGGTGCGTCTTATGGCACGGACTCGAACCGGCTGGCAAGCCCAAAGCTGGTGCAGATCACCCCTTTGGCCCGCGAAACCGCCGGCGCGGCCGATCTCACTCGTCTTCGTCGACGGTCGGGCTCGGCGCTTCCGTCCCGCCTTCGCTGGTCAGGCGGGTGTGCTGGCGCACCTCCTGATCCGTCGGCAGGACGCCGGGCAGGGTCGTGGTCTTGCGCTTGGCGCGGCGCTGGTCGATCGACATGGCGACGATCGTCATGTCGTCGCCCTGCTGGCCCTGCTGGTCGCCGGCGTGGCTGTCGATGTCGGCGAGGATCGACTTGATGATGTCGCTGACGTTGCCCCGCGCGGTCCGGATCCGGCGCGACAGCCGCGACAGGCCGTAGTCGTTGCCGCGCGCGTCGCGAGCCTCGAGGATGCCGTCGGACACCATGATCAGCATGTCGCCGGAGTGGAGCTGGACCCGGGCCTCGCCGGCCTCGAGGTCCGGCGTGACGCCCAGCGGCGGGGTGTGCGCGCGCTCGGCCTGGAGCGGGAACACGCGGTCGCCGCGCCGCAGCAGCGGCACGCAGTGGCCGGCGTTGGTGAACACCAGGCTGCGGTTCTCGAGATCGTAGATGCAGTAGACCAGCGTGGCGAACATGCCGTCGTCGCCGAGCTGCGCGATCTCCTGGTTGACCCGCCGCAGCAGCCGCGCCGGGGTCCGGGCGATCGCGGCGCGCGACCGCAGCTCGGAGGTCAGGCGCGCCATGTACAGCGCGGCGCTGATCGCCTTGCCGGCGACGTCGCCGACCGCGAGGCCGAGGTGCGACGGGTCGTGCCAGATGAAGTCGTAAAAGTCGCCGCCGATCTGATAGGCGGGCTCGTAGTGCACGGCGAAGTCGAGGCCGACGACCTGCGGGACGTTGGCGGGCAGGAGGCTGCGCTGGATCTGCCGGGCGACGCGCAGATCGCGCTCGAGCCGCTCGCGCGACACCAGCTGGGCGGCGACCCGCGTCGCGTGCATCGCCAGGCCGGCCTGCGTGGCCACGGTCTGCAGCAGGTCGACGTCCTCCTGGCGGAAGCCGCTGTGCTTGCTCTCGACGTAGACCACGCCGTAGTGAACGCCGTGATAGATGAGCGGCGCGCCCATCCGGGTGCCGACGCCCTCGTCGTTCTCGTCGTTGGCGTCGCCGAGCAGCACGCCGCGGCGGTCGCTGATCACGTGCTGGATGATCGTGCCGGGCACGCGCAGGTTACCGCCGAACGACTGCTTGCGGTGGCGCTGGACCTGGACCTTGAGCTCGCTGGTCCGCTCGTCCTCGACGAGCACGCCGACGTCCTCGGCCTGCGGGAACAGATCGAGCAGCGCCTCGACCAGCTTCTGCAAGAGCGCCTCGGACGTGTCGCTGGCCGCGGTCGCGTGGAGGATCTGGGTCAGCGCGTCGAGCTTGCGCTCGAGCAGGCGGACGGCGCGCTGGTCGGCGACGCTGAGCATGCCCGAGCTGACGATCGGCATCCGCCCCGAGCCGGACTCCTCGCGGCTGCGGATCAGCGACCCACCGGCGGTGACGTCGACGATCGTGACGTTGGGCTCGGGCGGCTTGGGCTCGAGCGTCGGCTCGTGCGACTCGACGCGGATCCGGTTGTTGGCGATCAGGATCTCGTCGTCGTGGCGGATCTGCGTCGCGGCCTGGACCTTGCTGCCGTTGACGAACGTGCCGTTGTTCGAGCCCAGGTCCTCGATCTGCCAGTTCTCGCCGTCCTGCCACAGCCGCGCGTGCTGCCGCGAGACGCGCATGTCGGGGACAAAGATCTGGCAATCCGACCGCCGGCCGATGATGTACTCGCCATCGGCGAGCTTATAGCGGCGCCCCGCAATCGGGCCGGCCAAGAAGACCAACGAGGGCATCCGCGTTCGCCTAAATAGCACAGTTTCCTGGCTCGCCGAGCCAACACCGCGCGCCGACTTGACCCCTGGGGATCGGGGGGGTGTACTTCGACCCGTGCAAGCGCTCGGCAACTTCATTGACGGCGGGTTCGTCGCGCCATCTGGCAAGGCTCTGGTGTCTCACAACCCCGCGGCGGACGGCGCCGTGGTGTTCGAGACCGGGTACACCGCGAGCGCGGTCCGCGACGCGGCGGCGGCGGCGGCGGCCGCGCAGCCGGCATGGGCGAGCCTCAGCGTCGCCGAGCGCGCGTCGGCGCTCGACCGGCTCAAGCAGGCGATCGCCGCGCGCGGCGACGCGCTCGCCGAGGCCATCGTGCTCGAGACCGGCAAGCTGCGCACCGAGGCCAAGGTCGAGATCCAGACCCTGCTGAACCGGTTCGATCTGGCGCGCACCGCGGTCACCACCGAGCTGGCCGGCGGCCAGGTCGCGCCCGGCGAATTCCTGCGGTTCCAGCCGCTGGGCGTCGTCGGCATCATCGGCCCGTTCAACTTCCCGCTGCACCTGTGTCACTCGCCGGCGATCCCCGCGCTGCTCGCCGGCAACACCGTGATCATCAAGCCGAGCGACCTGTCGCCGCTGTGCGGCCAGCGCTACGCCGAGGCGGTCCAGGACGCCAAGCTGCCGCCGGGCGTGGTCAACGTCGTGATCGGCGCGGGCGAGGTCGGCGCGGCGATGGTCGACGACCCCCGGATCCGCGGCCTGACCTTCACCGGCAGCTGGACGGTCGGCCGCCGCATCCTCGAGGCCTCGCTCGACCGGCCCGAGCTCCTGGTCGCGCTCGAGCTCGGCGGCAAGAACACCTGCGTCGTGCTCGACGACTGCGCGCTGCGCCAGGCGGTCCACGAGGTCGTGGTCGGCGGCTACCTCTCGGCGGGCCAGCGCTGTACCGGCACCGAGCGCGTGCTCGTCCACCGCAAGATCGCCGACAAGTTCATCGCCGAGCTCGCGCGGGTGGTCCGCCAGCTCAAGTTCGGCCACCCCGATGACCCGAGCGTGTTCGCCGGCCCGGTGGTCAGCCACGGCTCGCTCGCCAAGATCGAAAAGGCGATCGAGACCGCGCGCAAGGGCGGGGCCGAGGCCGTCGTCCCCGGCGAGCGGCTGCCCGGCGGCTACTACCGCACTGCCTCTCTGCACCGGCTGCCCGACGGCGTGCACGCGCTCCCCGGCTACACCGACCTCGAGGTGTTCGGCCCCGACCTGTGCGTCGAGGTCGTCGAGAGCGACGACGAGGCGATCGCGGCGATCAACGCCAGCCCGTACGGCTTCGCCAACGCCGTGTTCACCGCGTCCAACGCGCGGTTCGAGCACATCTTCGCCCACACCAAGGCCGGCATCATCAACCGCAACCGCTCGACCAACCTGGCGAGCCCGAAGCTGCCGTTCGGCGGCGTCGGCCGGAGCGGCAACTACCGGTCCGCCGGCTCGTACGCGCCGCGCAACGCGTCGTCGCCGGTCGCCGTGCTCGAGAACCCGATCGGCGCGATCATCGCGCACCCGCAGCTCGCCAGGCTCCTGCCCGGCGTCGATCTCGATCGGCTCGAGGCGCAGCACGTCGAGGAGGAGACCGCCGAGGCCGCGCGCCACCTGATCGACCTGCCGCGGCCGATGCACATCCACCGCCCGGCCGGCGGCAAGCTGCCGACCTCGGCGGCGCTGCTCGCCCGGCTGCACGCCGGCGACCGCGTGCCCAAGGAGAAGAAGCCGCCGGTGTTCGATCATCTGCGCTCGGCCGGGCCGTGGCTGGTCTCGGTCGACGCCGATCCGCTGGTCGTGCTCGACAGCATGAGCCAGACCGCGACCGTGGTCGGCGGCTTCGCCGAGGATCCGGTCGTGCGCGCGTACGTCGAGGGCGAGCTCGGCGACACCCTGGTCGTCAACGAGGACACCGCGGTCGCCGAGACCTGGGCCGCGGCCGAGTACGCCGAGACCCTGCGCCAGCTGGTGCCGGGGCTGCCGCACGTGGCGTTCGTGGCGTCGGGCGCCGAGGCCAACGAGAAGGCGATGGCGCTGTGCCGGATCAACTGCGCGCGGCCGCAGGCGACCAAGGTCCTGGCGTTCGAGGGGAGCTTCCACGGCCGGACGCTCCTGTCGCTGCACGCGACGTACTCGCCGACCAAGCGCGCGCAGTTCGAGATCAAGGGCTACGAGTGCCAGTTCGCGCCGTTCCCTTTGTGGGAGCAGCCGGGCGACGAGCCGGCGGCCCCGAGCGGGTTCTACGCCGCGGCCGCGACCGGCGACATCACCGAGCTGCGCGCGCGGTTCGGCGACGCCAAGGACGACGCGCTGCTCGCCGCCGAGGTCGCGGCGCTGGTCCACGTCCACCAGGCGCTGGCGACCGGCGAGTACTTCTGCACGATCATCGAGCCGATGCAGAGCGAGGGCGGCGATCGCTACGCCACCGAGCGGTTCTTCCGCGCGCTGCGCCTCCTGACCCGGTTCCACCAGACGTTCCTGGTGTTCGACGAGGTCCAGGTCGGGTTCGGGCTCGGCGGGCCGTTCGCCTGGCACTCGAAGTTCCGGCTGCTGAACCAGCGCGGCCAGCCCGATCACCCCGACGCGGTGTGCTTCGCCAAGCGCGCCCAGGTCGGCGTCGTGATGTCGCGGTTCGTCGACCCCGAGCCGGCCAGCGTGCACAACGCGTCGCTGGTTCGCGGCCGGATCCACGCGGACATGGTGTCGACCAGCCACAACGCCGAGCGGATCGAGAAGCTGGTCGAGCCGCGGCTGGCGCAGGTCGCGCGCGCGTACCCGCACCTGGTCGGCAGCCCGCGCGCCGCCGGCTACGCGTTCGCGTTCGATCTGCCGTCGCCGGCGATGCACGACGCGTTCATCGGCCAGCGGTTCTGGCGCGGCGCGGTGGTGTTCGGCGCCGGCACGCGGACCGCGCGCTACCGGCTGAGCGACAGCTTCCACGCCCGCGAGATCGATCTGCTGTTCGAGACCATCCGGAGATCGCTGTCGTGGCTCGACGCGCACGAGGGCAAGCCGGCGCCGGCGTGGGAGGATCAGGCCCAGCCGGTCCGGCCCGCGGCCAGGCCGCTGCCGGAGGCGCGGTTCCGGCTGGTGCCGCACGACGAGGCGATGGAGCACCTGCCGGCGATCCTCGACATCGAGTACCAGGTCTACGAGCCGGCGCGCCGCACGCCGCCGGCCGAGCTCCGCGCCGCGATCGAGGACGCCGAGGGCGCGCTGGTCGTGGTCGAGAGCCCGGCGCCGGGCACCACGGGCAACTGGCAGCTGGTCGCGTTCGCGATCGGCGCGCCGCTCGAGAAGTGCGCCGACGTCGAGGGCCCCGACCACGACCCGATGCTCGGCAAGCACAACACGATGTACTCGGTGTCGATCACGGTCGCGCCGACGTTCCAGAGCTCGGGCATCGGCCGCAAGCTCAAGGAGGCGCAGCTGCGCGACGCGATGGCGCGCAAGCGCGCCGACGGCTCGCCCCGGTATCGCTACGTCACCGGCCGCA
Source organism: Kofleriaceae bacterium (assembly GCA_036404335.1). GTDB lineage: Bacteria > Myxococcota_A > Polyangia > Haliangiales > Haliangiaceae > JABFXX01. Next base: position 269 of record DASWOO010000951.1, on the reverse strand, counting down.
ACCGGGTCGGCCGCACCGCCAACATGACGCACCTGAACCGCGTGTTCGGCGCGCACGTGGTGTCTATCATGACCGGCCAGTACGAGGATCCCGAGGGCCAGGCGATCTACTACCGGATCCCGCTCGGGCCGATCGTGCCCGACCCGGTGGTCAAGCAGGCGGTGCGCGAGCGCCGCGGTCAGCCCGCGGGCCTCGACCTGGCGTCGGGCCTGACCAAGCCGTTCGCGCATGGCCCGGCCTCGCTGCGCCAGCTCGAGGACCAGGGCCTC
>DASWOO010000950.1:0-2312 GCA_036404335.1 Kofleriaceae bacterium | reverse complement strand
TTCCTTCATCGCGCCGATCGAGCCCATGCCGCGGTACGACTTGTACGACCGGCCCTGGTACAGGATGATCTCGCCCGGCGCCTCGTCGGTGCCGGCGAACAGGCTGCCGATCATCACGGTGTCGGCGCCGGCGGCCAGCGCTTTGGCGACGTCGCCCGAGTACTTGATGCCGCCGTCGGCGATGATCGCGACGCCGGAGCCCTTGGCGGCGGTCACCGCGTCGCCGATCGCGGTCAGCTGCGGCACACCGACGCCGGCGACGATCCGCGTCGTGCAGATCGAGCCGGGCCCGACGCCGACCTTGACCGCGTTGACCCCGGCCTCGATCAGCGCCTTGGTCGCCTCCGCGGTCGCGACGTTGCCGGCCACCAGCTGCAGCTTGGGGAACCGCTTGCGGGTCTGGCGCACCGACTCGAGCACGCCGGCCGAGTGGCCGTGCGCGGTGTCGATGCAGATCAGGTCGCAGCCCGCGGCGAGCAGCGCCTCGATCCGCGCCTCGCGATCACCGCCGACGCCGACCGCGGCGCCGACCCGCAGCCGGCCGAGGTCGTCGACCGCGGCGGTGGGGTGGGCCTCCGCCTGCTCGATGTCGCGGATCGTGATCAGGCCCTTGAGCCGGCCGCCGGCGTCGATCACCAGCAGCTTCTCGATCCGGTGCTTGTGCAGCAGGTCCTTGGCTTCCTCGAGCTGGACGCCGTCCCGGACGGTCACCGGGTTCTTCGTCATGACCTCGCCGACCTGGAGGCTGAGCCGCTTCTCGAACCGCACGTCACGGTTGGTCAGGATGCCGAGCGGCTTCTTGTCCGCGTCGACGACCGGCAGGCCGCTGATCCGGTACTGGCGCATCAGCGCCAGCGCGTCCTCGAGGGTGCGCGACGGAGCGATCGTCACGGGATCGACGACGATGCCCGACTGCGCCTTCTTCACCCGCGTGATCTCGCGCGCCTGATCCTCGATCGAGAGGTTCTTGTGCACGAAGCCGATGCCGCCCTCGCGCGCCATGCGGATCGCGGTGGCGGCCTCGGTGACGGTGTCCATCGCCGACGACACCAGCGGCATCCGCAGCGGGATGGCCGGCGTCACGCGCGTGGTGACGTCGACGTCGCGCGGGATGACTTCGCTGTATCCCGGCACGAGCAAGACGTCGTCGAAGGTGAGTGCCTCGCGGAGGTCCTCAAACATGGCCGACCATACTCGCGCGCTCTGATCCCGGCAAGCGAGCGCCGGTCCAGCCGCGGAGATCGGTCGGCAATTCGCGTTTCAGCGACTAGAGACGCCGCCGCCGCGATCGCGCCAGCCGCCATCGACCCAGACATGGCCGGTCTCGCGCTTTTCCCAGCGGCCCTCGACGTAGACCTGGTTGGGACGCTCTTGCTCGTAGCGCCCCCCTTCCCAGACCCAGCGCTTACTTGGACGCGTCCAGCGACCATGGACCCAGACGTACCCCGCGCGATAGGTCACGACCTCATCGCGCTGCGGCGGCGGCGAGTCGTCGGCGACGACGGTCGACGCCCGGGCGGCGCAACCCTCGAGGCACGGTACGGCCGCCAGCGCGGCGCCTGCGACCACGACCGACGTACACCACTCACGCAATGACGACATACGAGTCTCCGGTCGTTCAGCAAATTACCGTTAGCAGCGGTGACGGAGCGCTCCGCAGCCGCAGCTCAGCAGCGCGATACCAGGTACACGACCAGGAGGATCGGCAGCGGAATTCCGAGGAGCCAGGCGAGCGCGAAACCAGTTTTGTTAGCCATGGTTTCCCTCATTGCACGGCGCGTACCGCGGCCGGGCGACAGCAAATCCGCGACTCATCGTCAGCCACCGGGCGCTGAGTGCGTAGGTGTGGCGCCAACGCTCGGCGAAACCGCCGCTAGCGCGTCAGCTTCACAGAGACGCGATCCTCGGGCGTCTTGCTGTACAGCTTCTGCGTCACCGGCGCGTAGCCGGGCTTGGAGATCGTCAGGCTGATGGTCGCGAAGCCCATGACCGAGATCGTCGTCGGCGTGGTACCGGCGCGGTGACCTTCGATCGCGACGTCCGCGCCCGACGGCACCGAGGTGACGGTGACGGCGTGGGTCGGGCGCGGCAGGCTGATCTCGACCTGCTGCGGTGCGTCGGCGGCGACCGTGACGACGCGTGTCGCCGCCTGGTAGCGCGCGTGCGCGACATCGAGCTTGTGCTTGCCGCAGCTGGTCGCGAGCGCGATCGGCGAGGGGCCGACCGGCTGGTCGTCGAGCCGGACGGTCGAGCCCGCGGGCGTGGTCGCGACCCGGATCAGGCACGGGCCCCCGCCGACGATGTTGGCGTCG
>DASWOO010000949.1:0-1617 GCA_036404335.1 Kofleriaceae bacterium | reverse complement strand
GTGGCATGTTCGCGACCATGCTGCGACTGATGATGCTCGCCGCGCTCGCGGCCTGCGCGGGCCACGCCGCCGCACCGTCGGTGCCACCGGTCGGCGCCGCGCCCGAGGCCACCCGCTGGGTACCCGAGCGGCCGACGTTCGTGATGTCGTCGCCGGCGCTCGCCGACGCGCTGCGTGATCTGCGCGAGGTGATCGAGGCGGTGTCGGTGGTGAGCGGGCTCGAGCTGCGCGATCTGTCGGCGGCGGCGCAGGGCCTGATCGGCGTCGACGTGCTGCAGGCCGACGCGCTCGCCGCGATCGGCGTCGACGTCCGCGCCAGCTGGGCGGCGTTCTCCGACGACCTGAACCCGACGTTCGTCGTCCACCTGGCGTCGGCGGACAAGATGAAGGCGTTCGTCGCGCGCCAGCGCGAGCGCGGCCTGGCCATCCAGACCGCTACCGCCGACCAGATCGAAGTGTCATCGCTCGAGCTGATGGGCGTGGCCGCGATCCGCTGGGCGATCGACGGTGACTGGATGTGGGTTCATCTATCACTGGTAGGCGGCGCGGCGCCGGCCGATCCGGCGCAGTGGTTCGTCGCCAGCCATCACGCGCACCCGGCCGCCTGGGCCGACAACTGGACGTGGGCGTCGCGCGCGGCGCGGACCGCCGCGGGCGTCGTCGGGTTTTACGATCTGCACGGCGCGCTCGCCCGCGCGGCCGAGCGGCTGCCGAGCGCGCTGGCCTGCGCCAGGCTCGCTCCGTCGATCGGCCGGATCGGCTTCGGCCTGCGCGGCGACGGGCACCGCGTCGAGAGCCGGCTCGCCGTCGAGATCGGCCCGACCGACGAGCTCTTGCGCCACGTGCTGCCGCCGCCGAGCGGCTGGACCGCGGCGGCGAGCCGCGCCGCGGTCGCCGCGCAGTGGAACCTCGATCTCGCGTCGGTGCGCCGGTTCCTCGAGCCGTGCCTGACCGCGAGCGGCAGCCAGCTGGCGATGTTCGACCAGACCGGCGTGCGCGCCGCGCGCGGCATGCTGATCAGCTTCGATCCCGAGCACCTCGACGGCGCCGGCGTGGTCGCGCTCGACGTCGTCGACCCGGCGTTCTTCGCCAGGCAGCTCGACCGGATCCCGATGCGCTCGGCGTTCGAGCGCCCGGCGCAGTTCGGCCACCACGCCGGGTTCGCGATCGACATCCCGCTGAGCGTCACGGTCGAGTACCTGATCGAGCCGAACCTGGTCGTCGCCGGGCTGGGCGAGGGCGTGATCAGCCCCCTGTTTGGTCCAGCGTCGGGGGCGGGTGCCGCGGCGGCGCCGCCGGTGTTCGCGCTCGACGTCGCGCCGGGCGTGATGTCCGCCCAGTCGTGGGGAATCCTGCTGCAGGCGCTGGGCGAGCGTCGCCTGCCGGGCTCGCCGGGGCCGCGGGCCCAGCGCGCGGCCGAGCACCTGCTGCGCTGGCGCACCGGCCACGTCGCGATCACCGCCGAGGGCCACGAGCTGGTGCTGACAGCCTCGGGAGAGCACCTGTGATAGGGTCCGCGCGCGTGTCCGATCCAACCGCCTCGGCGCCGATCATCCGGCTGCGCGACATCACCAAGAGCTACGGGGCGGGCGCGGCCAAGGCCCAGGTGCTGCGCGG
>DASWOO010000948.1:0-1794 GCA_036404335.1 Kofleriaceae bacterium | reverse complement strand
CGCGCTCGGCCAGCGCGTCGTACTGCGTGGTGTACTTCTGCGGCGAGGTCTTCGCGATCGGGTAGTACATCCGCGAGAACAGCTTGTCGTACGACGTGGCCTGCGTGTTGATCCACCGCTCCATGAGCGTCGAGGCCTCGCTCGCGAGCTGCTCGGCGGCGCTGCGGACCTGGCGCTCCTGCGTCGCCTGGGCCTCGACCGCGGCGTCGCCGGCGGCCTTGTCGGCCTTCTCCTTCTCGAGCCGCTCCTTGTCCTTCTCTTTATCTGCCTTGTCGGGCGCGGCCGCCGCGGTCTGGGCCACGAGCGTCGCGAGCAATGCCGTCTGGAAGATCGTCTTGATCATCTGCTCACTCCCCGAGGCGGCCCATCGCGGCCTGCAGGCTGGCGCGGAGGCGGTTGAGGGACTTGGCCATCTGGCCGATCTCGTCGACGGTGCCGGCCTTGATCGGCCGATCGAGGCCCTCGCCGGTGCTGATCTCGTTGGCGATCTGCGACAGGTGCTCGAGCGGCCGCATCGACCGGCTGAGCATCACGAAGATGAAGCCGATCGTCACCAGGGTCAGCGCGCCGAACACCAGCGCGAGCTGGATCAGCAGCGCCTGCTTGTGGGCGGTGATCGACGACAGCGCCACGCCGACCCGGAACGCGCCGAAGTGGTGGCCGTGGACGATGATCGGCGACGACACGTCCCAGCCGCGCTCGCCGGTGTCGCGCGCGTAGGGCTGGACCAGCACCGGCTCCAGGTTGGCGGCGGCGCGCTGGTGGACCGGGGTGGTGAACTTGCGCTTGGTCCGGTTGCCGGCGAGGTCCTTGGCCTTGTCGCCGGTGATCGGGTGCGAATAGCGCGAGTTGTGGGTCGGGACGTAGCCGTTGATGTCGCTGCCGACCGCATAGAGGAAGTCGGGGGACGACTCGAGGATCCGGTCCTCGAACGCGAGCGCGACCCGGTCGGTATAGAAGTCGTAGCGGGTGTGGAACCGCGGATTGTCGCCGAACTCGTAGCCCTTGACCGGCTCGTAGACCGGATCGAACACGTCGTTGAGCGTCATCACGCCGCTGTCGATCGCGGCCTCGAGCGCGGTGGCGTACATCGCTGCGCCGCCGGTCGCCGCGACCTTGCCGCTGTTGATCGTCAGCTGCTCGACGTTGGCCGCCTGGCGCGCGGTGATGAAGTACGCCGCCGCGATCATCGGCGGGATCGTGATCAGCGCGAGGATGATCGTGACCTTGAAGCTGAGTCTTCGCCGGATGAGATCGAGCATGTCCTGACTGTCCCCCCTATTCGATCAGATCGGATGAAGCGCTCAGAGCGCGCGGGTTGCCCGCTGGAACATCGCGCGGTCGTCGCTGTCGTCGATCGTCGTCGCCAGGTGGGCGAGCACCGCCGGCCCGTCGGCGCGCGAGAACGGGCGGTCGCCGCAGATCTTGCGGACGGCCTCCTTGACGAACACCTTGGCCATCGGCCCGACGCTGGCGGCCAGCGCCTTGGTCGCGGCGGCGAGGAACGTCGAGCTCGCGCCGTCGGCCACGCCGATCTCGGTGCCGGACCGGCCGACGCCCGAGCCGTTGCCGACGCCCGAGCCCGGCGCCGGCGTCGGGGTGACGTTCGAGCCGCTGTGCGCGGTCGCGATCGGCCCGGTCTGGCGGCCGACGTGGCTGTTCGTGCCGCGGCTGACGCCGGTGTCGGGGCTGCCCGACCAGCTCTGGCCCGACAGCTCGGTCCGGCCCGAGTCGACGCGCGGGAACCGGCCGGTGCCGCCCGACGCGAACGACACCGGGATCGGGCCGCTCGCC
>DASWOO010000947.1:0-3081 GCA_036404335.1 Kofleriaceae bacterium | reverse complement strand
GCCGCATGACATCAGCCTGTTCGACCTGAAGGACATGCCGTCGCGCACCCGGGCCCTGGCCGCCGCCGAGCTGGCGGCCGAGCCCGACCCCGATATCGAGCAGCTGGCGGCGTTCCTCCGGACCCTCGCCCTGGCCGCCCGGCTGGACGCGTCCGTGATGGTCGACGGTTAGATCACCGAGCGGAGGCGCACGGCAGATTTGCCAGACGTAGGTCGCGGGTCTACCGTGACCGCTATGAGCCGCAAAGAAGACGCGCTCGAGTACCACTCCCGCGCGCGCAAGGGAAAGCTCGAGGTCGTCCCGACCAAGCCGCTGGTCAGCCAGCTCGACCTGTCCCTGGCGTACACCCCGGGCGTCGCCGAGCCGTGCCTCGAGATCGCCCGGGACGAGGACAAGTCCTGGGAGTACACCGCCCGCTCCAACCTGGTCGCCGTGATCTCCAACGGCACCGCCGTGCTCGGCCTGGGCGACATCGGCCCCGCCGCGAGCAAGCCGGTGATGGAGGGCAAGGCCTGCCTGTTCAAGAAGTTCGCCGACATCGACGTGTTCGACCTCGAGGTCGCGGAGAAGAACGTCGACAAGTTCGTCGACCTCGTCGCCGCGCTCGAGCCGACCTTCGGCGGCATCAACCTCGAGGACATCTCGGCGCCGGCGTGCTTCGAGATCGAGGAGAAGCTGCGCCAGCGCATGCGGATCCCGGTGTTCCACGACGACCAGCACGGCACCGCGATCATCTCGGGCGCGGGCCTGATCAACGCCGCCGAGCTCGCTGGCAAGCAGCTGGCCGACATCAAGCTGGTGGTGTCCGGCGCCGGCGCCGCGGCGATCGCCTGCGTCGAGTTCTTCTGTAGCCTCGGCATGCGCCCCGAGCACGTCGTGCTGGTCGACTCCAAGGGCGTGATCCACGCCGGCCGGACCGACCTGACCCGGCAGAAGGCCAAGTTCGCGGTCGCCGATGACGGCCGCCGCACCCTGGCCGACGCGATGGTCGGCATGGACATGTTCATGGGCCTGTCGGTCGCCAACACCGTCACGCAGGACATGCTCAAGACCATGGCCGAGCGGCCGATCGTGTTCGCGCTCGCCAACCCCGACCCCGAGATCTCGTACCCCGACGCGCTCGCGGCCCGGCCCGACGCGCTGGTCGCGACCGGGCGCTCGGACTTCCCCAACCAGGTCAACAACGTCCTGGGCTTCCCGTACATCTTCCGCGGCGCGCTCGACTGCCGCGCGACCGGCGTGTCCGAGGCGATGAAGCTCGCCGCCGCCCGCGCCCTCGCCAAGCTGGCCCGGACGCCGGTGCCCGACTCGGTGACCCTGGCCTACGGCGGCAAGTCGCTCAAGATGGGCCCGGACTACTTCATCCCCAAGCCGTTCGACCCGCGCGTGCTGTGGTGGGTGGCGCCGGCCGTGGCCCAGGCCGCGATGGAGTCCGGCGTCGCGCGGATCAAGTTCGACATCGCCGAGTACACCGAGAAGCTGCGGTCGAAGGGCTCGAACGCCGCGTACGCGATCATGCGGACGATCACCAAGGACGCGCAGCGCGATCCGCGGCGCGTGGTGTTCCCGCACGCGGCGTCGCCCCGGCTGCTGCGCGCCGTCCAGCAGATCGTCGACGTCGGCATCGCCCGGCCGGTCCTGCTCGGCCGGCCCGACGAGATCGCCAAGCTGTGCGACGAGCTGTCGCTCGATCTGATGAAGCACGTCGAGGTCATCGACCCGCGGACCTCGGCCGACCGCGGCCGCTACGCCGAGCGGCTGTACGCGCTGCGCCAGCGCAAGGGCATGACCGAGCTCGCCGCCCAGGCGCTGATCACCAAGTCCGATTACTTCGCCTCGGTGATGGTCGACCAGGGCGACGCCGAGGGCCTGCTGACCGGGCTGCGGCTCAACTACCCCGAGACGATCCGGCCGCCGCTCGAGATCTTCGGCATGCAGCCGGGCTGCAAGGTCGCGGTCGGCATGTACATGATGGTCATGCAGAACGTCGTGAAGTTCTTCGGCGACACGGTGTTCAACATCTTCCCCGACGCCGAGACCCTGGCGAACATCACGGTGCAGATGGCCGACGCGGTCGCCGGCTTCGGGCTCCAGCCGCGCGTCGCGGTGATCTCATACTCGAACTTCGGCTCGGTCCGTCACCCCGACGTGACCCGGCTGCAGCGCACGATCGAGCTCGTCCGCGGGCTGCGCCCCGACCTCGAGATCGACGGCGAGATGCAGCCGGAGATGGCGCTCGACCCGGCCCGGCGCCAGCAGCACTACGGGTTCTCGCGGCTGACCGGTCCGGCCAACACGCTGGTGTTCAGCTCGCTGGCGGCGGGCAACGCCGCGTACCAGGTCGCCCACGCGCTGGGCAGCGCCTCGGCGGTCGGCCCGATCCTGCTCGGCCTGGCCAAGCCGATCGCGGCGATGCAGAACGACGCCTCCGTCGAGGAGATCGTCAACATGACGTCGCACGTCGTGCGCCAGGCCCAGCAGCTGCGCCGCGGCGATCACGGCGAGGTCGCGCGGACGGACGACGAGCACGAGGTGACCGCGCCGGTCCGGCGCAGCCTGACGATCCCGCCGCCGAATGCGCACCTCACCGGCGACTGATGAATGTTGCAGCTTGTTTCGCGGCCGTCGCTGGGTCCCGACATTGCTAAAGCCGGGCCGGTCCGCGTAGGCTACCCACCGTGATCGACGACGAACCGGGCGCGACGACCGAGCAGATCGATCGCCAGCCGCCGTTTGGCGACCGGGTGCTGCTCGTGATCGACGGCGCCGCGCTCCAGGTCATGCCGCTGCCGGTCAGCGGCATGCTGACGATCGGCCGGGCCAGCAAGTGCGACGTCGTGGTCGACTCCGGCTCGGTGTCGCGCCACCACGCCAACCTCACGCTGGGCGCGGACATCGAGATCGAGGACGTCGGCAGCTCGAACGGCACGTTCGTCGACGGCGTCAAGCTGCCGGCCCACCACCTGGTGCGGCTGGCGATCGGCGTGCCGTTCCTGATCGGCGCGGTCACGCTGATGGTCCAGACCCGCTCGGGGCAGCGGCGCGAGACCACGCAATCGAGCCTGCTCGCCGCGCTCGAG
>DASWOO010000946.1:0-1583 GCA_036404335.1 Kofleriaceae bacterium | reverse complement strand
GTCGACGAACCCGGCGTAGCCCATCGGGAACACGTAGAGCGCGCCGGTCGTCGAGGCCGGGGCGCAGCGCGTGATGTGGTTGGCGATCAGCGAGCGCGCGGTCTGGCCCTCGCGCAGCGTCGCGTACACGAACAGCCGGTCGAGCACCTCGTTCGAGCCGGTCTGGCGCCGCGCCACGATGCTCCCGGTCGATCGCCGGCGCTCGGTCATACGGTGATCTAACCACCGTCTGCGAGCGCCGCCACCTGATCTAGCAGGGGCAACACCATCGCGGCCCCCGTGCCCTCGCCGTGGCCGAGCCCGACGTCGAAGATCGGGTGTAGCCCGAGGTGGGCCAAGATGCGTGGATGGGTGAAGCTGCCGACGTGAGCGGCGATCAGGTAGCCGGTGACCGCGGGCGCGAACGCGGCGGCGACCAGCGCGGCGGCGCCGGTCGCGTGGCCATCGAGGATCACCGGGACGTTGGTCGACGCCGCGGCCAGGATCAACCCGGCGAGCACGCCGGTCTCGGGGCCGCCGAAGCTGGCGAGCAGGTCGAGGCCGCCGCCCCGGAACCCGGCGGCGAGCGCGCCGGCGGCCTCGGCCTCGGCGTCGCCCAGCGCGCCCGGCGGCGTACGGGTGGCGGCGGCGAGCAGGGCGGTGCTGGCCAGCTCCGCGCCCAGGCCGAGCGCGCCGATCGCGATGACGTCGAGCCCGGCCTCCTGCAGCGACACCGCCAGCGCGATCCCGGCCTCGAGGGCGAGCGCGGCGTCGAGCACGGTCATCGCCGGCCCCGCCCGCAGATCGCCGCTGGGCGCGAGGCCCAGGCCGAGCGCGCCGGCCGGCAGCCACGCCGGCTCGCGGACCCCGGCGTCGACGATGATCACCGCGGCGCGGCCGGCGCGCGCGACCCGCGCCAGGGCGGCGTCGCCCGAGGCGATCGCGTGCGCGGCGACGATCGTCGGGTGCGCGTCGCCGAGCGCGATCCCGGGATCGCCGGCGCCGTGATCCCCCGCGGCCACGACCACGGTCCGGCGGCCGACCCGCGGCCGCGGCGTGTGCTGCGCGGCGCCCAGGCGCGCGGCGAGCGCGGCCAGCACCGGCGCGCCGGCCCGGGCGACCCGCCGGCGCGCGGCCTCCCCGTGCGCGACCGACGCCGGCGTGATCGACGCGATCACGTGGCGCAGCACCGCCGGGTCGGCCACTAGCGGCCCCACAGCGCGGCGCGCTGCTTCTGGCCGACGAGGATCGCGACGAAGCACGGCACGCCGAGCACCGCGGTCACCGCGCCGGTCGGCAGGTGGTGCAGGGGGATCGCGGTGCGCGCCAGGGTGTCGAACACGACGAGCAGCGCGCCGCCGCCGAACATCGACGCCGGCAGCAGCAGGCGATGATCGGCGCCGAGCACCGCGCGCAGCGCGTGCGGCACGAGCAGGCCGATGAACCCGATCGGCCCGACCACGGCGATCGCCGCGCCGACCAGCAGCGCCGCCATCGCGAAGATCACCGTCTGGGTCCGGCCGACCGCGACGCCGAGCGACGCCGCGACCTCGGGCCCGGCCGACAGCGCGTTGAGCTCGCGGGCGTACGCGGTCAGCACGCCG
>DASWOO010000945.1:0-3335 GCA_036404335.1 Kofleriaceae bacterium | reverse complement strand
GGCCGACGACGCCGATCGCTAGTTCGCTTCGTCGCTGGTCAGCCGGAACCACAGCGTGCGCGGCGTGCCGCACAGCATGCAGCTGACGTCGACGGCGCGGATCCCGCTCGCCGGCGAGCGATGCTCCTTCACCCGGTACTCACCGCCGCACTGCGGGCAGATCAGGTGGCTGACCCGGACCTCGACGACCGACGCCGAGGTCACGTGGATCGGCCGCTGCTCGGAGCCGCCGGCCGAGAGCGCTGCGAGCTTCTCGCGGTCGCGGACGAGCTTGCGCGCGGCCCGCTCCCGCTCGCGCTGCTCGGTGCGTTTCCGGCGAATCACCGAGGTGGACTTAGCATGGGTTGCTATGCTCGGGGGCAGATGACCGTCGATCCGTCCGCGATGACCGAGGCCGGCGAGGGCGCCGCGGCCATCGCCAGCGGCGAGCTCGTCGCCGGGGCGTCGCTCGGCAAGTACCGGCTCGATCGCGTGCTCGGCGCCGGCGGCATGGGCGTGGTGTGGGCGGCGTTCGACCCCGACCTCGAGCGCGCCGTCGCGATCAAGGTCCTGCGCTCGGCCGACAGCACGTCGACCCTGCGGACCCGCCTCTTGCGCGAGGCTCGCGCGATGGCGCGGCTCAAGCACCCCAACGTGCTGACCGTGTACGAGGTCGGCACCGATCGCAACCGCGACTACATCGCGATGGAGCTGATCGACGGCGCCGATCTCGATCGCTGGCTCGGCTCGCGCCCGGCGAGCGACGAGGTGTTCGCCGCCCTGCTCGCCGCCGGCCGCGGCCTCGCCGCCGCGCACGACGCCGGCTTGATCCACCGCGACCTGAAGCCGCACAACATCCTGCGCGGTACCGACGGCGGGGTCTACGTCACCGACTTCGGCCTCGCGCGCGGCCAGATCGACGACAGCGTCGAGCTGCTGCAGACGCCGGTCGCCCAGCGCGGCGCGCTCGACTCGCCGCTGACCCAGACCGGCATGCTGATCGGCACCCCGGCGTACATGGCGCCCGAGCAGTTCGCCGGCCGCGCGCCCGACCCGCGCAGCGACCAGTTCGCGTTCTGCGTCACCGCCTGGGAGGCGCTGACGGGCGCGCGGCCGTTCGCCGGCAAGGATCTCGACGCGCTCAAGGCAGCGTCGGCCTCGGGCGCGAGCGGCGCCCAGGGCAGCGCCGTCCTGCCGCCGGCGGTCCGCGCCGTGCTCGGCCGCGGGTTGTCGCCCGATCCGGCCGACCGCTGGCCCGACATGCGCACCACGCTGCGCGAGCTCGAGGCCGCCCTGATCCCGGCGGCGCCGCGCCGCTCGTCGCTGCGCCGGTTCATCGCCATCGCCCCGGTCGTCGCCGCCATGATCGCCGGCGTCGCCCTGTTCGTCCACACCCGGAACCTCAGCTCCCGCGCGGCGGCCGGCGACTGCGTATCCGCCGACGAGGCCTTTGGCTCCGCCTGGAACGCCGAGCGCCGCGCCGCGGTGACCGCTCAGCACCGCCAGCTCGGCCAGATCATGGGCGTCACCGCCATGCTCGACAGCGCGCGCGCCGACTGGAAGAAGGCCTACACCAAGGCATGCGCCCGGCCCTCGTCCGCCGAGCGCCACGAGCAGCTGTCGTGCCTCCTGTCCGCGCGCGACGAGATCGACGAGGCCACCCGCGAGCTGCTCGACCCTGACGTCGAGCTCTCGGCCGGCAACCTGGTCTCGCTCAACATCACCGTCGGCGGCTGCGAGCACTGAGCTGGGCGCTCACCGCGCCGAGCTCGGCAACGCAGGACAGGTCGTGTCGATCGCGCCGGCTACCGGCGCGGCCGCGCCCGGCGGCCAGAAGTAGCCCGGCACGAACCGGTACCAGCACGGCTTGACCTGCCAGGCGCCGTTCGGCTTGTAATAGATCCCGTGCTCGTCGGGGCTATCGGTGTCCTCGCGGAACGTCAACCACGACCAGCCGACGTTCATCGCGGCGAGGCCGTCGAGCACCTGATCGGCCTTGGTGAATGGGTCGGCGTAGCCGCTGCGGATCCCGACCTGGTTGATCCACACCGGCCGCTTGCGCGTGGTGAGGAAGTCCTGGATGTAGGGCAGGCGCGCGGTGGGCTCGCCGTCGTCGTAGATGAAGTAATCGCCGGTGTAGATCACATTGTTGGACGGATCGTGATTGGTGAACGCGTCGTCGAGGTCGTGCAGGTTATAAGCATTGTTGGGGCCGACGACGATCGGCGTGGTGGTGTCGATCGCGCGGACGACGTCGATGAAGTCGTCGTAGAACTGCTTGACGTCCTGATTGGGCGCCGGGACCGGATTGCCGTTGGCGTCGGGGTACTGCGGGCGCGGCTCGGGCAAGATCTCGTAGGCCGCGATGTACGGATAGGTCTTGAACTCATTGACGACGTGCCGCCACACCTGCTTGAACTTCGCCTTCTCGGTCGGCTGCATCCAGAAGTTCAAGAAGCTGCCCTTCACGTCACTGGCACCCTGACCATAATTGGAGTCGACGAAGATCGTGACCCACATATGCTTGGCGGTCGCCGCCTTGACCGTGGAGATCAGTAGATCGAAGTGCGCAGGATCGATGTAGTCGACCTCGGGATCTTCGACGCGCGAGTCCGCCCCGGACTTCCAGTCGCCCCACCAGCGCAGCGGGATCCGCACCGAGTTGGCGCCCTGGCGGACGTTGTCGGCGGCGTCGCCGTCCTGCATGGTGTTCCACTGGCCCCAGTTGTAGCCGGTCATCACGATCGGCTTGCTGGTCGTCGGATCGACGAGGTTGGTGTGGTCGGCGCGGAGCCGGGGCGGCGGGGGCTGGGCGGCGACCTCGCGCGTGACGGTCGAGTCGTCGGTCGTGGCGCACGCCGCGAACAGGCTGGCGAGCAGCAGGGGATAGCTGGGCTTCATGGCCGCCGGTCCCTGTGCGGCTGCCATGCCACCGCGGGTCGCGGACCAGGTGCGCGAAGCTCGGTGATTCCTGGCGGCGATCGAGCGCCGATGTCGACCGGCGCGGCGGTCAGCTGTCCGGGGCGGCGGACAGCGCTACCAGGACGGCCGGGCCGGGCGTTGCGCGGTGTGGAAGGCGGTGACGTCGAGCTCGCGCGCGGGCAGCCGGGTGCCATCGGGTCGCTCGATCTCGACGCGGTGGTGGCCGAGCGGGACCGCGAAGCGGTTGGGGACGTAGCCGACCGCGACGCCGTCGACTAGCACCCGGGCGCGGAGCAGGTCTTCGCCGACGACCTGGATGTAGCCGCGTGCGCCTGGGTCGGCGGGCGGGGGCGCGCCTGGATCGGCGGGCGGGGTCGCGCCTGGGTTGGCGGGCCGGGGCGGGTGGCGTCGCGGCGGGTGCACCGGCACCGAAG
>DASWOO010000944.1:0-9578 GCA_036404335.1 Kofleriaceae bacterium | reverse complement strand
CGGGTCGCGATCTGCAGCCGGGCGGGGCCGACCGCGGCGAACACCCGGGCGATGGCGTCGAGCAGGACGGGGAACGCCACGCTCTTCACGCCGCTGCCCATCAGCTGGATCGCCGACGAGCGCAGCGCCGCGCCCGGCAGGTCGATCGCGTCCTGCCCGCTGGCGCCGCCGACGTGGACGAAGCGGACCGGCGCCGCGTCGTCGATCGCCCGGGCGATGGCGACGATGATCGCGCGCGCGCTGGCGCCCCACAGGTAATCGAGCACGACGTCGACCCCGCCGGCGAACGCGTCGATCAGCGCGTGCTCGTAGCGCTCGGCGCCGTCGGCCTCGCGCAGGTCGAACGGTACGGCGACGTCGGCGCCGACGGCCGCGAGCGCGCGGGCGTCGCGGCCGGTGGCGATGACCTTGCCGGCGCCCAGGTGCCGGGCGATCTGGACCGCGAGCCGGCCGGCGGTGCCGGTCGCGCCGTTGACCAGCACGGTCTGGCCGGGCTCGAGCTGGGCGCGCGCGGTCAGCGCCGCCCACGCCGACATGCCGGGGTTGGCGATCGCGGCGGCGGTGACGTCGTCGAGCGCGTCCGGGACCGGCACGCATTGCCGCGCGCGGACCAGCGTCTGCTCGGCGAGCGCACCGTACGGCGCGGCCGGCAGCGCGAAGTACACGCGCTGGCCGTCCGGGGCCACGCCGACCCCCTCGGCGCCGGCGACCGCGGGGAACACGCCGTCGGCGCTGTAGTGCGCACCGGCGGAGCGCGACTTGCTGAACGGGCTGAGCGCGGCGGCGCGCACGTCGACGATGATGTGCCCGTCGCGGGCGGCGGGGGCGGCGTACGTGCCGTACACGGGCGGCTGCCCGGCGGCGGTGATGATGGCGGCGTGCATGGTGAATTCCTTTGCTGAGCTGCGAGCCAGAATGTAAGCTTCGACTTGCATCCTGTCAGCTTGCGTTCCCATGCCGCCCCGTAGACCCGCCCTAAGGCCGCGAAAGCTGCCGCGCCAGCAGCGCGCGCGCGACACCGTCGACGTCATCCTCCAGGCCGCGACTTACATCTTGCGCCGCTCGGGCTACGACGCGATGACCACCAACCAGATCGCCGGGCGCGCCGGGGTCAACATCGCGTCGCTGTACCAGTACTTCCCCAACAAGCAGGCGATCGTCGCCGCGCTGGTCCAGCGCCACGTCGACCGGCTACGCGCCGCGATCGCCCCGGTGCTGGCCCGGCCGCGCAGCGCCCGGCTGGCCGACCAGGTCCGCGCGCTGATCGAGCTGATGGCCGCCGAGCACGCGATCGAGCCGGAGCTGCACGCGCTGTTCACCGCGATCGCGCCCGAGCTCGGGCTGGGCCCGGTCGCGACCGCCGCCGACACCGAGATCGAGGCCGGCTACGCGGTGTGGCTGCGCGACATGCGCGGCCGGGTCCCGGATCCCGCGCTCGCGCTGTGGATCGCGCGCACCGCCGTCCACGCCGTGTTCCACACCGCGCTGGTCGAGCGCCCCGACGCGGTCAGGTCGCCGGTCCTGATCGACGAGCTGGTCCGGCTGGTCACCGGGTTTCTCGATCCGCCGCCTACAGCTTGACCATCAGCGCCAGCGTGAACCGCGGCTCGTCCTTCACCAGGTCGGGCTGCCACGCCGGATCGGTGACCTTCGAGCCCGGCGCGCCCTGGTTGCCGCCCGGCGGCGTGACCCCGCCCGCGCCGCTGAAGTACGGCGCGCTGGCGTGGCGATAGGTGAACTCGCCGCGCAGCGTGACGAACTGGCTGGGCATGTAATCGAACGTGAGCTGCGAGTCCCACGACGTCCATTTGTCGCCCGGGTTCTCGGTGAAGTACGGCGTGCCCGACGCCGCGGTCGCGCCGTTCACCGGCGGCAGCAGCACCAGGTAGCGCCCGGGGTTGGTGATCGCGCCGCCGCCGAGGGTCGCGGCGAAGTGCTCGCCGTGCCACGCGCGGACGTAGGCCATGAAGCCCAGGAAGTACTGCGACGGCGTCCTGGCGTTGCCGCCGAAGCACTTGACCGCGCCGCCGTCCTCGCAGCCGGCGTCGATCGTCAGGGTCGTGGCGACCCGCGAGATCCACGTCGAGCGATCCTCGTACCACTTGTACTGGACCGAGTCGTCGGTGTGGTACCGGTGGCGATCCGGATCGCCGATCACGTCGGTGCCGAGCGCGTACTGGTTGAAGATCAGGATCAGATTCTCGTCCGGCGCATACCGGACCTGCCCGCCGATGCCCGGCCACGAGTTCGCCCGGCCGTACGACTGCCAGCCGTTGATCAGCCACGGTTCGATCTTGAGCCGGTCGGACAGGAACCACTGCACGCGGACGCCGTTGAAGTACCACGGCGTGTTCGACGACACGTACGACGGCTGATACGTCCAGTTGTCGAAGTTGTAGTAGCTCCATAGGCCGATGTAGCTCATGAACAGGCCGGCCTCGACGTTGACGCCCCGGTGGGGATCGCCGAAGTGGTAACCGCCGTAGGCCTCCGAGACGTAGCGATAGGCGGTGTCGAGCTGCCACTGACCTCGGCTCGGGCTCGGGTCGTTGCGCGGCGTCGTGCTCGAGAGCTGGCCGAACTGGGTCATGAACCGGCCGATCACCCGATCGACGTGCAGGTCGCCGCCGAAGCCGAGCTGGGTGACCTGGTTCTCGCCGTGGCGCCACGCCTCGGTCGAGCCGCTGATCGTGTCGTCCTTGGGGCGATCGAGGCTGTAGTGGAAGACGTCGTCGAGCCGGAACTCGCCGGTGAAATACTGATTGCTGATCGGCGAATCTTTGGTGTGGGCGCTGCCCGACTGCCAGGTGAAGTCGCCGAACGTGAACGGGTCCTGCTTCTCGTCCGGTTTCGGATCAGCCGCCGGCTGAGCCGCGGCCGCGCGGGTCAGGACACAGAGCGCGATCAAGCTACGTGAGGCGGTATTCCACATGTGCAGGCACAGGTAACGCGCCGCCGATCAAGGGCCCGACAAGGCCGGGGCAAGCTTTCATCAAGCCGGTCGGGTCATGTCTTCATCATGGCGGCCTTGATGTGATCCGGCCGCGGTCTTGACGCGGTCTTTACGCGGCGCGGGCTACCAAGTCACCAGCCATGTGGAGCTGAGGAAGCGATGTTTGATCTGCTGTATCTCGTGCTGTGCGTCGCGCTGTTCGCGATCTCGATCCTGATGATCCGGTTCTTCGACCGGATGTGAGGTGCTTGCTATGACCACATTATTCTGGCTCGCCGGGCTCACGTCCGTCGGCCTGCTGATCTACCTGTTCGTCGCGCTGTTCAAGCCGGAGAAGCTGTCGTGACGGCCGCCGGCATCGGCCAGATCGTGCTGTACGCCGTGGTCCTGATCGGCCTGGGCGTCCCGCTCGGCGCCTACATGGCCCGGGTCTACACCGGCCAGGCCCGGCTCGCGCAGCGCGTGCTCGGGCCGGTCGAGCGCGGCTGCTACCGGCTGTTCGGCGTGACCGCCGAGCAAGAGCAGTCGTGGCGGCAGTACGCCGTCGCCCTGCTGGTGTTCAACCTGCTCGGGGTGATCGTCGTGTACGCGCTCCAGCGCGTGCAGGCACACCTGCCGGGCAACCCCGATGGCCTGGCCGGCGTCGACCCGCGGGTCGCGTTCAACACCGCGGTCAGCTTCGCCACGAACACCAACTGGCAGGCCTACGCCGGCGAGTCGACGATGAGCCACCTCGTCCAGTCGGCCGCGCTCGGCGTGCAGAACTTCGTGTCGGCGGCGACCGGCATGGCGGTGCTGGTCGCGCTGACCCGCGGGTTCATCCGCAGGCAGGCCGACACGGTCGGCAGCTTCTGGGTCGACCTGACGCGGTCGACGCTCTACATCCTGCTGCCGCTGTCGATCGTGCTCGCGGCGTTCCTGATCCACCAGGGCGTGCCGCAGACCAGCGACGGGCGGGAGACCGCCGCGCTGCTCGAGCCGGTCGCGGCCACGCCGGGCGCGACCGCGGTCACCCAGCAGCCGATCGCGGTCGGGCCCGTCGCGTCGCAGGTCGCGATCAAGCAGCTCGGCACCAACGGCGGCGGCTACTACAACGCCAACTCGGCGCACCCGCTCGAGAACCCGACGCCGCTGGCGAACTTCGCCGAGGACCTGGCGATCCTGCTCATCCCGGCGGCGCTGTGCTTCACGTTCGGCCGGATGATCGGCGCGCGCAGGCAGGGCGTCGCGCTGCTGGTCGCGATGGCGATCCTGGTCGTGCCGTTCGTCGGCCTGACCCTGTACGCCGAGCAGCAGCCCAACCCGGCGTTCACCGCGCTCGCCGGCCAGGTCGACAGCGCGCCGTCCGAGCTCCAGCCGGGCGGCAACATGGAAGGCAAGGAGGCGCGGTTCGGGATCTCGGCGTCGGCGCTGTGGGCGACGACCACGACCGCGGCGTCCAACGGCTCGGTCAACTCGATGCACGACAGCTACTCGCCGCTCGGCGGGCTGTCGACGATCTTCCTGATCGCGCTCGGCGAGGTCGCGTTCGGCGGCGTCGGCTCGGGGCTCTACGGCCTGCTGATCTTCGCGATCATCGCGGTGTTCATCGGCGGCCTGATGATCGGCCGGACGCCCGAGTTCCTCGGCAAGAAGATCGAGGCGTTCGAGATGAAGATGGCCTCGACGGCGATCCTGGTGCCGGTCGCCGCGGTGCTGCTCGGCGCCGGCGCCGCGTGCCTCGCCCGCGAGACCTACGCGTCGATCGCCAACCACGGCCCGCACGGCTTCACCGAGGTGCTCTATGCGTTCGTGTCGCAGGGCAACAACAACGGCTCGGCGTTCGCCGGGCTGACCGCGAGCGGCACGTTCTTCACCACCGCCGGCGGCATCTGCATGTGGGTCGCGCGCTACTGGATCATCATCCCGACCCTGGCGATCGCCGGCTCGCTCGCCGGCAAGAAGTCGATCCCACCGTCGGCCGGCACCCTGCCGACCACCGGCCCGCTGTTCGTGCTGATGCTGGTCGGCGTCGTGATCCTCGTCGGCGCGCTGTCCTTCGTTCCCTCGCTGGCGCTCGGCCCGATCGTCGAGCACCTGGCGCTGCATTCGTGATCGGGAGTCCAGCTCATGTCGACCCAAGCTCGTTCCAGCTCGCGCCTGCTGTTCGACGGCGCCATCGTTCGCCGCGCGGCCCTCGAGGCGCTCGGCAAGCTCGATCCGCGCCGCATGATCAAGAACCCGGTCATGTTCGTCGTCGAGATCGGCAGCCTGTTCACCACGCTGCTGCTGGTCCACGCGCTCGTCACCGGCGCGGGTGACGCCGGCGCGGGGTTCATCGCCGCGATCAGCGTGTCGTTGTGGTTCACCGTGCTGTTCGCCAACTTCGCCGAGGCGATGGCCGAGGGCCGCGGCAAGGCCCAGGCCGATGCGCTGCGCAAGGCGCGCAAGGACGTGCCGGCCGTGGTGCTGAGCGAGGCCCGGCGCGACGCGGCCCGGCGCGACCAGCCGTCGTCGCAGCTCGTGCCCGGCGACCTCGTGCTCGTCGAGGCCGGGCAGATCATCCCGGGCGACGGCGAGATCGTCCAGGGCGTCGCCTCGGTCAACGAGAGCGCGATCACTGGCGAGAGCGCCCCCGTGATCCGCGAGAGCGGCGGCGATCGCAGCGCGGTCACCGGCGGCACCACCGTGCTGTCGGACTGGCTGATCATCGAGATCCGCACGCGGCCCGGCGAGAGCTTCCTCGACCGGATGATCTCGATGGTCGAGGGCGCCAAGCGCAAGAAGACGCCCAACGAGATCGCGCTCGACATCCTGCTCGCCGGCCTGACGATCGTGTTCCTGCTGGTCACCGTGACGCTGTACCCGTTCAGCGTGTTCGCGGCGCGCGAGACCGCGGCGGCCGGCGGCGTCTCGCACACCGTGACCCTGACCGTGCTGGTCGCGCTGCTGGTCTGCCTGATCCCGACGACGATCGGCGGCCTCCTGTCGGCGATCGGCATCGCCGGCATGGACCGGATGATCCAGGCCAACGTGATCGCGACGTCGGGCCGCGCGGTCGAAGCCGCCGGCGATGTCGACGTGCTGCTGCTCGACAAGACCGGGACGATCACCCACGGCAACCGCCAGGCCACGGCGTTCCTGCCGGCGAGCGGCGTCAGCGAAGCCCAGCTCGCCGAGGCCGCGGTGATGTCGTCGCTGTCCGACGAGACCCCGGAGGGCAAGAGCATCGTGTCGCTCGGCGTCGCCAAGCTCGGGCGGCCCGTCGAGGCGCCCGCCGATGCGCGGACCGTGCCGTTCACCGCGCAGACCCGGATGTCGGGCATCGACGTCGCCGGCCGCACGATCCGCAAGGGCGCGTCCGACGCGATCGCGCGGCACGTCGCGAGCCTGGGCGGCAGCCTGTCCGCCGAGGTCCGCGCGGCGATCGACCAGGTCGCCAAGCGCGGCGCGACCCCGCTGGTCGTCGCCGAGGGTGCCAGCGTGCTCGGCGTCGTCCAGCTCGCCGACGTGGTCAAGACCGGCATCCGCGAGCGGTTCGGCGAGATGCGCCGGCTCGGGATCAAGACCGTGATGATCACCGGTGACAACCCGGTGACCGCGGCGGCGATCGCGGCCGAGGCCGGGGTCGACGACTTCCTCGCCGAGGCGACGCCCGAGGCCGAGCTCGCGATGATCCGCGACTACCAGGACAAGGGCCACCTGGTCGCGATGACCGGCGACGGCACCAACGACGCGCCGGCGCTCGCCCAGGCCGACGTCGCGGTCGCTATGAACAGCGGCACGCAGGCCGCCAAGGAGGCCGGCAACATGGTCGACCTCGACTCCAACCCGACCAAGCTGCTCGAGGTCGTGACCGTCGGCAAGCAGATGCTGATGACCCGCGGCGCGCTGACCACGTTCTCGATCGCCAACGACGTCTCGAAGTACTTCGCGATCATCCCGGCGGCGTTCGTCGGGACCTATCCGCAGCTCGAGGCGCTCAACGTCATGCACCTGCACTCGCCGGCGACCGCGGTGCTCTCCGCGGTGATCTTCAACGCGCTGATCATCATCGCGCTGATCCCGATCGCGCTGCGCGGCCTGACGATCCGCCCGGCGCCGGCGGCGGTGACGCTGCGCCGCAACATCCTGGTGTTCGGGGTCGGCGGGCTGATCCTGCCGTTCCCGTTCATCAAGCTCATCGACCTGGTGATCTCATGAAGTCCACGCTCCGCCCCGCGATCGTCGCCCTGCTCGTGTTCACCGTGCTGTGCGGGCTGGTCTACCCGCTCGCGATGAACGTGCTCGCCGCCGCCGTGTTCCCGCGCCAGGCGACCGGCTCGCTGATCCGCGATCGCGCCGGCCTGGTCGTCGGCTCGGCGCTGGTCGGCCAGCCGTTCGCCCGCCCGGCGTACTTCTGGAGCCGGCCGACCGCCGAGGCCAACTACGACGCGTCGAATTCGACCGGCACGAACCTGGGCGCGTCGGGCTTCGCCGATGGCCAGCTGGGCGCCAACCCGGCGCTGCTCAGGAGCGTGCGCGAGCGGATCGCCGCGCTGCACGCCGCCGACCCGGACAACGCCGCGCCGATCCCGGTCGATCTGGTCACGGCGTCGGCCTCGGGCCTCGATCCGCACATCTCGCCGGCGGCCGCGTACTACCAGGCCGCGCGGGTCGCGCGCCGCCGCGGCGTCGACGAGGCGCGGGTCCGCGCGCTGGTCGATCGCCAGCTCGAGCCGCGCACCCTGGGCGTGCTCGGCGAGCCGCGGGTCAACGTGCTCCTGCTAAACCGCGCGCTTGACGCTATGCTGGGCGTCGCGCCCTAGGGCCACCCTCGATGATGGATCGCGACGACCGGCCCGACCCCGACGCGCTGCTCGCCAGCGTGCAGGCGGAGGCGCACCGCGCGGCGCGCGCGCAGCTCAAGATCTTCTTCGGCGCCGCGCCCGGCGTGGGCAAGACCTACGCGATGCTGCAGGAGGGCCGGCGCGCGCTGGCCGACGGCGACGACGTCGTGATCGGCGTGGTCGAGACCCACGGCCGCGCCGAGACCCTGGCGCTGGTCGAGGGCCTGCCGGTGATCCCCCGGCGGGAGGTCGAGCACCGCGGGGTCCAGCTCGACGAGCTCGATCTCGGCGCCGCGCTCGCCCGCCGGCCGCGCCGGATCCTGGTCGACGAGCTCGCGCACACCAACGCGCCGGGCTCGCAGCACGTCAAGCGCTGGCAGGACGTGCTCGAGCTGCTCGACGCCGGCATCGACGTCCACACGACGATGAACGTCCAGCACCTCGACAGCCTGGGCGACGTGATCCAGCAGATCACCGGCGTCCGGGTGCGCGAGACCGTGCCCGACGCGCTGATCGAGCGCGCCGATCAGATCGAGCTGGTCGACATCTCGCCCGACGAGCTGCTCGCCCGGCTCGCCGAGGGCAAGGTCTACGTTCCCGAGCAGGCCGAGCGCGCGGTGCAGCACTTCTTCACCAAGGGCAACCTGCTCGCGCTGCGCGAGCTGGCGCTGCGCCGCACGGCCGAGCGGGTCGACGCCGAGGTCCTGGCCTATCGCAAGCAGCACGGGATCTCGGCGCCGTGGCCGACGACCGAGCGCATCCTGGTCTGCGTGGGGCCAAGCCCGGGCTCCGAGCGGCTGCTCCGCGCGACCAAGCGGATCGCCGAGGGCCTGCACGCCGGCTGGGCCGCGGTCCACGTCGAGCTGCTCGGCGCGCCCCCGCTGGGCGACAAGGATCGCGAGCGGATCGAGGGGCACCTGCGGCTGGCCGAGGTGCTCGGCGGCGAGGTCGTGCGGCTCGCCGGCCCGACGGTGGCCGGCACCTTGCTCGACCACGCGCGCGCGACCAACGTCACCCGGATCGTCGCGGGCAAGCCGACCCACGCGCGGTGGCGCGACCTGCTGCGCGGCAGCCTGCTCGACACGTTGATCCGCGGCTCGGGGCCGATCGAGGTCCACGTGATCGCGCCGATCGAGGCCGGGCGACCGCCGCCGCCGTCGGTGATCCCGGCCGACGCGTCGACCCCCCAGGCCTACGGCTGGGCGGTGCTGGCGATCGCCGTGGCCACCGCGATCGCGATGGCGCTGTTCGACTACATCACCCACGCCGAGATCACGATGCTGTACCTGATCGCGATCACCCTGGCGTCGCTCGCCGGGCGCGGGCCCTCGCTGGTCGCGGCGTCGCTCGCGGTGGTCGGCTTCGACTTCTGCTTCGTCGCGCCCCGGTTCACGTTCGCGGTCAGCGACGCGCGGTTCCTGATGACGTTCGCCGTGATGTTCGGCGCGGGCCTGGCGATCAGCACGCTGACCACGCGGCTGCGCCGCCAGGAGCGCGACGCGCTGATCCGCGAGCGCCACACCGCGGCCCTGCTCGCGTTCACCCGCGACATCGTGGCGGCGACCGCGCCGGGCGACGTCGCGGCGGTCACCGTCGAGCACCTCGAGGCCTTGTTCCCGGTGTCGGCGTCGGTGCTGGTGCCGGAGGCCGAGCCCGCGCTGACCGCGGTGGCCGGGTTGATGCCGCTGGCGCCGCAGGAGCTGGGCGTGGTGCAGTGGGCGTTCGAGCACAAGCAGGCGGCCGGGCGGGGGACCGATACGCTGCCGGGCGCGCGGATCCTCGCGGTGCCGCTCTTGTCGGGCGACGACGCGGTCGGC
>DASWOO010000943.1:0-1852 GCA_036404335.1 Kofleriaceae bacterium | reverse complement strand
CCTGGTGTCGCGGTTCGTCAAGGTCATGCCGATCGACTACAAGCGCGTGCTGCAGAGTCGCCGCGCCGCGTCGCGGCCGCGCCCCGGCCAGCTCAGCGTCGTGGGAGGTCGGTGATGGGCAAGCCGACGGGCTTCCTCGAGCAGGGCCGGCTCCTGCCCCGCAAGCGGCCGGTGGCCGAGCGGCTGCGCGACTGGCACGAGCTGGAGGCGCCGCAGGGCCTGCTCGAGCGCGACGCGCTGCGGACCCAGGCCGGGCGCTGCATGGACTGCGGCGTGCAGTTCTGCCACCAGGGCTGTCCGCTCGGCAACACGATCCCGGAGTTCGCCGATCTGGTGTGGAAGGACCGCTGGCGCGAGGCGCACCTGCGCCTGGCCTCGACCAACAACTTCCCGGAGCTCACCGGCCGGCTGTGCCCCGCGCCGTGCGAGGCGGCGTGCGTGCTGGCGATCGACCACCAGCCCGTCGCGATCGAGTCGATCGAGAAGGCGATCGCCGAGCGCGCCTTTGCCGAGGGCTGGGTCGTCCCGCAGCCGCCGCGGAGCCGGACCGGCAAGCGCGTGGCGGTGGTCGGCTCGGGTCCCGCGGGGCTGGCCGCGGCGGCCCAGCTCAACCGCGCCGGCCACCTGGTCACGATCTACGAGGCGGCGGCCAGGCCCGGTGGCCTGCTGCGGTATGGCATCCCCGACTTCAAGCTCGACAAGCAGATCATCGATCGCCGGCTCGCCGTGCTCGAGGCCGAGGGCATCGAGCTGCGCTGCGGCGTGCGGGTCGGCGCCGAGCCGACCTGGGACGCGCTGCGCGCCGGCCACGACGCGGTGGTGATCGCGATCGGCGCCGCCCAGCCGCGCGAGCTGGCGGTCCCGGGGCGCGAGCTGGCCGGGGTGCTGCGGGCGATGGATTACCTGGCTGACCAGAACGAGCTCGTCGCCGGGCAGCGCGCGTCGCTCGCGTACGATCTGGCCGGCAAGCGCGTGATCATCCTCGGCGGCGGCGACACCGGCTCGGACTGCCTGGGTACCGCGCTGCGTCAACAGGCGGCGGCGGTCACCCAGATCGAGCT
The DNA here is from genome assembly GCA_036404335.1 of Kofleriaceae bacterium. Taxonomy (GTDB): domain Bacteria; phylum Myxococcota_A; class Polyangia; order Haliangiales; family Haliangiaceae; genus JABFXX01. The sequence goes on along the minus strand of DASWOO010000943.1, from coordinate 791 downwards.
GCTGGCCGCCCCGCCCCCGCAGCGGGCGGCGGGCAACCCGTGGCCGAGCTGGCCGCTGGTGTTCCGCGCGTCCAGCTCGCAGGACGAGGGCGGCGAGCGGACGTTCGCGTTTCGCACGACGCGGCTCGAGGGCGACGCCGCCGGCCAGCTGGTCGCGCTGCACGGCGAGCAGGTCGACGCGCCGGGGCTCGGCGTGCGGCTCGCGGCCGACGCGCTGATCCTCGCGCTCGGCTTCACCGGGCCCGACCTGGGGCCGGTGACCGACCAGCTCGGGGTCGCGCTCGATGCCCGCGGCAACATCGCCGTCGACGCCCGCTACCAGACCAGCGTGCCCGGCGTGTACTGCGCCGGCGACGCACACCGCGGCGCGTCGCTGATCGTCTGGGCGATCGCCGAGGGCCGCGAGCTCGCGCGCCACGTCGACGAGGCGCTGCGCCGCGAGCCGTCGAGCTTGCCCGCCCGCGGCCAGGACCTGGCGTTCTAGCTCGCATCTATCGCTCCCAAGCCCGTGAGCGGGCTTACGTCACATTCCGGTATTGATCTCACGCAAGATCTCGCGGATCGGGGTCAACGGGCGTGATCGCCGTGCGCAGCGGTCTGTTAGCCTGGAAAGACCGCAGCTCGATCGTGGTGACCATGGATCACCGCGAGATGACATTTGCAGTCTTGTCTAGGCCGAACGGATTCCGGATAGGAAGGGCGGAGTCATTCGTGCGCCCTGGACACAGGGTATTTGCGAAAATGTCAGTTGCCGCAATGCACTAGACGTTACCGAACACCGTCAGGGCCGT
>DASWOO010000942.1:0-2951 GCA_036404335.1 Kofleriaceae bacterium | reverse complement strand
CGAAGTCGATCGCGGGCGGGGCCGTGTCGGGGCCGCGCGGCGCGGGGGTCGACCGCCGGACCGGTGCCTGGGCGGGCGCTTGAATCACCGCCTCGAGCTCTTCGTCCGATGGTTCGTCCGACGCTTCGGCCGCCACCTCGGCGGCTTCGTCTCCGGCCGCCGCCTCGGGCGCCGACCAGAACAGATTTTTGAGCTTGGACATCCGCATCGCGCTACCTCGTGTTGAACCGAGATAGAGCATCGGCTGTGCCCTCCTAACCTGTCGGAAAGATTAGCTAGGCATATTACTGAAGGCGTATTCTTTTCGTGGATGCCGTAATTGAGTACGGCACGGCGGCTACTCGACCTTGATCGCCACGACCCACGGCTGGGCGCTGGGCCCCGAGCGCACGTAGACCGCGCCGGTCTCGCCGAGGTCTGCGGTGATCGGCGCGTGCAGGATCAGCTGGGTCCGGCCGCCGTTGTTGATCGTCGCGTCGCCGAGCTCGGGCGAGAGCTGGAGCAGCGACAGGCTCGAGCCCTCGACCGCCTCCAGCTGCAGCGCCCAGTCCGCGGTCTGGGCCGTCGACCAGCCCGTCAGGTGGAACGTGACCTGGCCGCCGCGCACGACCCTGGGGATCCGCGACGGGTCCGCCGAGACGTCGGTCCAGACCTCGTCGGGCTCGGCCGGCCGGCACGACGCCTTGTTGCCGAGCGCCGCCGCGTTGGAGTACACGCGCGGCACCAGCAGCTCGCCGTGATCGTCGTCGAGCGCGACCGCGGGCATCGCGTCGCACAGGTCGGCGACCTCGCCCGGCACCAGCGACCATGGATCGTTTGCCGGCGGATCGGCATAGAACCCGTCGTCGGGCTCGGCGTACGGGTCGGTCGACGCGTCGATCAGCATGCGCGCAGCACCGACCGTCGGCGCGGCGTCGTCGATCACGATCGCGAGCGCGGCCCGGACCTGATGGACGATGATCTCGGTGTGAAAACCGTGCTCGCCGAGCATCGCGTGGCCAACCTTCGCCGGCACGTGCAGCATGTACAGCAGCTGGTAGTCGCGGCTCGTCGGCGCGGGCGCGAGCTGCTGGGCGACCACCTGCTGCACGACCTGGGCGGCCTGCGCCGACGTGAGCGATGGAGGCGACGCGCCGAGGTGAACCTTGGCCACCTGGCTGCCCGCGTGCACGCCGTACTCGTAGCCCACGCCCTGATACCAGGCCGAGCCGACGACGAGCGCGCCGAACGCATCGAGCTGCGCCCGCGCGACGTCGTCGGCATACGTGATCGTCACCAGCCGGACCGACGACAGCACCGTGTTGCTGTGGCCCGAGATCTGCGGCAGCGGCGTGTGCGGCGCGGGCTGGAACCCGGGTGCGACCTGCGACGCGTCCACCGGCGTGACGTTGTCGCCGCAGGCGCAGAGCCCGGCTGACAGCATCGCGACAAGCAGGCGCATCCCTCGACGACACACCACCCGGCCGGCCAATACAACAACTTTGCGGTCAGCCGCGGCGCTCGGTTAACGAAGTGTTAACCGCGGCATCCGCAACGGATCGATCCCCACAACGCGCTGGACATGCGGGTGATTGCGGCCACACTGCAACCCGTCGATGTGGCTGATCCGCACAGCGCTCCGGCGCCCGTACACGTTCGTCGTCATGGCGCTGTTGATCGCGCTGGGCGGCGTCTTCTCGATCAAGAAGACCCCGACCGACATCTTCCCGGCGATCGACATCCCGGTCATCTCGGTGATCTGGAGCTACGGCGGCCTCCAGCCCGACGAGATGGAGAAGCGCATCGTCAATAACTTCGAGCGCTTCCTCACGACGATCGTCAGCGACATCGAGCACATGGAGAGCCAGACCTTGACCGGCATCGCCGTGGTCAAGATCTACCTCCAGCCGGGTGCCGACGTCGCGCAGGCGATCGCGCAGACCACGTCGATCGCGCAGACCTCGGTCCGCTCGATGCCACCCGGCACGGTCCCACCGTTGATCATGCAGTACAGCGCGACGAGCGTGCCGATCATGCAGATCGCGCTCGAGAGCGAGCAGCTGTCCGAGCAGCAGCTGTTCGACTACGGCGTGAACTTCATCCGCAACGAGATCGCGACGATCCCTGGCGCGCAGATCCCGTTCCCGTACGGCGGCAAGCAGCGCCAGATCATGGTCGACATCGACCCGCAGCGCCTGCACGGCCTCGGGATCTCGCCGCGCGACGTCAACAACGCGCTCACCGTGCAGAACGTCATCCTGCCGTCGGGCACCGCGAAGATCGGCACGCAGGAGTACCCGATCATCGTCGCCGCCAGCCCCGAGACCCTCGCCGAGATCGGCGGGATCCCGATCAAGACCGTCGAGGGCCGCACCGTCTACATCCGCGACGTCGCCAACGTGCGCGACGGATCGTCGCCGCAGACCAACCTGGTCCACGTCGAGGGCCGCAAGTCGGTGCTGATGACGATCCTGAAGAACGGCGACGCGTCGACCCTCGAGGTCAACGCGCGGATCCGCGAGGCCGTGCCGCGCGCGCTCGACCACCTGCCCAAGGAGGCGCAGGGCAAGATCAAGGCGCGGCTGCTGTTCGACCAGTCGGTGTTCGTGCGCGCGTCGATCAGCGGCGTGGTGCGCGAGGCGCTGATCGCCGCCGGCCTGACCGCGATCATGATCCTGATGTTCCTCGGCAGCTGGCGCTCGACGCTGACCGTCGTGATCTCGATCCCGCTGTCGATCCTGTTCGCGATCATCGTGATGCGCGCGCTGGGTCAGACCCTCAACGTCATGACCCTCGGCGGCCTCGCGCTCGCGGTCGGCATCCTCGTCGATGACGCCACCGTCGCGATCGAGAACATCCACCGCAACATGCACCAGCGCAAGCCGTTCACCCGCGCGATCATCGACGGCGCGCAGCAGATCGCGATCCCGGCGTTCGTCTCGACGTTGTGCATCTGCATCGTGTTCGCGCCG
>DASWOO010000941.1:0-5937 GCA_036404335.1 Kofleriaceae bacterium | reverse complement strand
AAGAAGGAGCTCAAGGACGCCGCCAAGCGCCCGGCGTACGACGAGAGCAAGGTCAAGCGCTCGGTGTACAGCCGGCATCGCTCCGACGCGCAGCGCAAGGGCGACATCATCTGGACGCCCGAGCTGCACGCCGAGCTGGTCCAGGGCGATCCGGCCGAGCTGCGCAGCAAGACCAAGATCACCGCCGAGCAGGTCCTGGCGATCGGCCTGCCCGATCTGACCGCGACCGCGATCGTGGCCAATACCATCGAGGCCCGGATGGCGGTCGCCGAGGCGTCGCTGCCGCCGTCGATGCGGCTCAACATCGTCACGGTGATCGAGCACCTGCTCCTGACCGAGCGCGAGCGGCTCGAGCAGCAGAAGCTGCTCGCCCACCTGGTCGACAACCTCAAGGCGATCGGCGTGATCGACGATCACGGCACGCAGATCGCCGGCGACATGATCCGCCAGCTGCAGGGCATGGACGGCCTGTTCATCTACTACGTGCTGTACAACCACCAGCTCGACTACGAGGAGCTGCGCCAGCTGGTCGAGTACCTGATCGACCACGACATCATCCAGCGCCTGCTCGACCGCAAGGGCGACGAGGAGAAGCGCGAGTGGTGCCGGACCAAGCTGCGCGAGCTGCGCGCCGAGAACCCGCACGTCACGTGGGAGGACGTCGAGGCGGCGTGGGACAAGGAGCACCCGCGGCCGCTGACCCGGGTCGAGCTGATCCAGCAGGAGCTGCAGGCCAAGGTCCCGCACCCCGAGCTGCACGGCGGGCGCAAGCCCAAGACGGTGTGGGCGCAGCTCGAGGACTCGGGGCTGGGCTTCCTCGACTTCGTCGATCGCCACGGCCTCGACCACGAGGAGGGCAACCTGTTCTCCTACCTGGTGCGGGTGATGAACTTCGCGCGCAAGCTCGGCACGGCGTCGTCGCTGTCGGAGTTCGACGACATGGCCGAGCGGGTCCAGCGCATGCTCGCCAAGGTCGACGTCCGGCTGGTCGACGACCGCAAGTGGTACGACGACCGGCGCTGGTAGCTACTTGCTGCCGCCGGCCGGCGCGGGCGGCTCGGCGCTCGCGGTCGTCGTCGCCGGCACCGACAGGAGCGCGCGGCTGATGTGCAGGCGCGGCGTGTGGATCTGCGACGTCGACACGGTCTGATCGATGAAGTGGCGCATGCCGCTCTTGCGGCGGATATCGAACCGGGTCAGCGACCAGCTCGGCAGCTGGAACGGGTCGCGCGGCGGCTCGGCCGCAGCCGTGGCGTCCGCCATCGCGTTGCCCGGGCCGGCCTTCATCAGCTCGGCGTAGGCCTCCTTGGCCGAGGTCAGCTCGCGCGTCGCGCGCTCGAACGCGCCGCGCGCCTGGTCGGCGTCGCCGGCGGCCGTGTACCAGCGGACCTGGGCCTGGGAGAACTGGCCGCGCAGCGGCGCGGTCTCGTAGGTGTCGTCGCCGAGCAGGTTGCGATCGACCGCCTGGGCACGCTGCAGCTCGCGCTCGGCGGTCACGACGTCGATGCGGTCGGTGGCGGCCACGACCCAGCGCTGGCGCCAGGCCAGCTCCCTGCGGCGCTTGGCCAGCGCGGCGCGGTCGATCCGGCCCAGCGCGGCGCCGCGCGCGCGATCGTGCTGCGCCTGCTCCGCCGCCCACGCCGCGTTGCCGCCCGCCGCCGGCGCGCCTGCGAGCTTGCCACCGAGCGGGGCCTCGGCCGGCGCGTGCTCGAGCTCGGCCAGGGTCCTGGCGGCGAGCCGGGCCTCGGCGCGCGCGGCGTCGAGCTCGGCCTGCGACTGGTGATCGAGCTTGCGGCGCTGGGGCGCGGGCACGGTCTGCCAGTCCGAAGCAGCGACGGTCAGCCGCTCGGTCGCACACCCCGCTACCAGCAGCATCCACAACGACAGACTATTTCTGTAAGACATGTCGGTTCCCCACCGGATAGCTTCGCGCCGGCACGGCGTCGGGCCAAGTGGAAAACGCGCAGAATTACCGTGATGGCCTACTTCGGCGACGGGTACTGGCGGTCGACGAACGACAGCCCGTCGGCGTTGAGGTGGCCAAACGTCGAATGGTTGTAGGTCACGTAATCGTAGAAATCGCGGATCGCCCGCGCGGGGTCGCCGCTGGGATCGACCGCGATGTCGAGCGTGTCGAACGCCATCGGCCCGGTGCCCGGTGGGGTGTAGGTCGCGGCGTCGACGCACGACCGCCACGGGACCTGCGCGCCCAGCTTGTCAACGAACGGCGTGAACGCGAAGCCCTTGTAGTCCTCGAACGTGGCGGTCGGCGCGGTCATCCCGGCGTAGCGCGCCGCAAATGAATCGAAGTGCGCGGGCGAGTCATGGACGAAGCTCTCCCAGAACACGTGGTCGATATGGAAGGTCGCCTGCGCGGTCGTCGACTGGTTGGCGGTGGTCTGGAGGCCCCGCGGGTGTTCCTCGTTCGCGAACGCCGTGCCGGTCAGCGCGGGGTTCTGCGCGTTGCGATACGCCGTCGGCGCCTTGAACCCGAACCGGAACGCGACGGTCTTGGGCAGCTTGGTGAAGTCATAGGTCGAGTTACCGGCGACGGTGCAGCCCGTGCTGGTATCGCTGCCGTGGTTATTACCCTGCCAGGTCGCGGTGCCGACCAGCAAGGTCGTGTAACCCTTGCTGACCATGTCCTGGTAATCGGCGAGCGCCGCGGCGTCGAGGTTGACGTTGTGCGCGCCGGTGCTCGCGGCCACGACCTCGAAGCCGAACGCGTACCTGGCCGTGGCGTCGAACGCGTCACCGCTGTCGAGCCGGGTCAGCGCGGCGATCGGTGCGGCGTCGTCGGGCGCGCCGTCGGCGTCGGCCAGGGTACCGCCCTGGTGCAGGTCGATGGCGAACGGGCCGTCGACGTGGGCGAGGACCGAGCTGCCGGTGCCGCACGCCACGGTGCCGCCCTTGCCGTCGTCGCACTGCGATTGATCGGTCGGGACCTTGTCGGGCCCGCGCGACAGCGAGACGTGATCGAACGTGGTCAAGATGCGCGTGTAGCTGATCTGCCAGCCATCGACGAAGAACACGTCGTCCGGGCTCGCCGGCGGGAACGCGTAGCCATCCTTGGCGAACGCCTCGCCCGAGGCGGTGATCAGCACGCCGTTGCCGCCCGGATCGCACGGCACGTCGAAGTCAGCGAGCAGGCCCATGCCGCTGTGGGTCCCGCACACGGTGGGCGCGGCCGGGCCGCCGTCGTCGCCCCCGCAGGCCGCCAATGCGGCGGCTGCCGATAGCGTGAGCATCGGAATCGAGGTTCGGATCATGACTGGCTCCTAGGGTTGAAACGTCAGCTGGAAGGTGGAAGCCGCGGCGCGGACCGCGGTGAACAAGCTCTTGCTGGCGAGGTTGATGTTGTCGTCGGGGAACACGCCGCCGTCGGGCAGCTGGCTGAAGTCGACGTTGGCGAACCAGCCGCCGGCATCGACCGTGATCGCCAGGGTGCCGCCGCCCTGCGGCCGCAGCTCGATCGGGATCGGCGAGACGATGCGCTGCTTGCAGATCGGGTGCTGGCTCGGCAGCGCCGGGCTCGAGGCGGGGATACCGCGGTTGGCGGTGCTGATCGTGAGCAGCGCGGAGAACGGCCGCACGGCCGCATCCTTGCTGGCGGTGCCAGCGACCCGCGCGATCACGGTGTCGTCGGTGTCGGCGTTGACGTTGCCGCCGGTCAGCCAGACCTCGGCGGTGCGCACGGCGTCATCGGTGCCGGTCGCCGGGGACGGGAACGGCTGGGGCGCGGTCGACAGCGCGTCGACATCGAGCGCGGACAGCTGCTCGGCGGTGTAGATGCCGGGCAGGATGCAGTTGGTCTCCTGCGAGCCGGAGATCGGCACGGCGAGGTTCAGGTAGACCGCGCCGAGGTGCAAGCTCGCCTGGGACAGCTCGACGTGCCAGCCGAGCGCGGTGTCGCGGACGGCCGCGCCCGGCGCGCCCTGGGCGGTGACGGCGAAGTCGATGATGTCGCCGCCGGTGGAGCCGCACGCGGCGAGCAGGAACGGCATGAGGAGCCGGGCGAGGCGGCTCACAGCGACGCCTCGAGCCGGAGCATCACGGTGCGTGGCGCGCCGGCGGTGAACTGGCGGGCGATCGTCAGCGTCGGCTCGGTCTGGCTGTGGAAGTCGGAGGCGTAGTTGTACTCGCCGAGCCGGTAGCGGCGGTCCAGCAGGTTCGACGCGTCGAGCCCGAGCTTGTAGCGGGTCCACGCGACCGAGCCCTGGACGTCGAGGGTGAACACCGTGTCGGAGCGCTGGCCGTAGGGCAGGGCGCGCGGCCCGACCAGGGTGATGCCGGTGCCGGCGGTGGCGAGCACCGGCTGGTCGAGCACCAGCCACGGCAGCTCGTGGAACACGACGCCGTCGTTGCGGACGACGACGTCGGGGACGTAGGGGATCAGGCGGCCGGTGTCGTCGAACGTCGAGCGCACGACCGTGACGCTGACGTTGTCGTCGAACCACGCGCCGCGGATCCGGCCGGACACCGAGCCGCCGAGCCGGGTCGAGCCGCCGGCCAGCACGTTGCGGCCGACGGTCTCGCTGAACACCAGGTCCTGATCGACGTGCGTCCGGAACCCGGATAGCCGGAGCTCGAGATCCAGGTCGGCCGGGCTGCCCTTGTAGGCCGCGCCGGCGTCGTACGACGCGATCCGCGCGAACGGGGTCGCGCGATCCTGCGAGATGTATGACGGATCGATCGATCGCACGCCCTGGCCATAGCTTAGGGACGGTGACACCCCGCCGAACGGGCCGAGCACCAGCGACGCACGCGGCAGGATCACCGCGCCCGCGGTCGTCGCGCGCTGGACCGGCTCGCGGTACTTGCCGAAGTCGGCCTGCGACAGGCAGCTGGTGTCGCCGGGCGGATCGGACGCGACCGGGTGGGCCACGTCGTGCGCCGCGCAGTTGTCGATCACGTCGTAGCTGAACAAGTCGGCGCGGATCCCGCCGCGCAGCGCGGCCCACGGCGCGAGCGACAGGTTGGCCGCGGCGTACAGCCCGACGTCGCCGAGCACGGCGTCGAGGTCGGTGTCCTTGTGGTACGGGTACTGCGGCATCGCGACGGTGGTCAGCCGGTACTGGGTGCCGCTGGTCGCGTCGACCCGCGCGGCGTAGCCGAGCTCGAGCTCCTGCGGCAGGCCCAGGACCTGGCCCTTGCGCCGCATGTAGCCCTGGGCCTGGGCGGTCAGCGCGCTCGACGCGAGGTCGATCAGATCGCCGCGCTGGTCGTGCGGGGCCTGGAACGAGGTCTGCTGGTCGAGCAGGTAGCCGGTGAAGTCCTCGCGCAGCCGCATGGTCTGCGCCGTCAGCGACAGCTGGTGGTGCGTGATGTAGTCGTCGTGCTGGTACTCGAGATCGCCGAGCACGAACCCGCGCGCCGCCGAGCCGCCCTGGCCGAAGTCGTAGGTGTCGTAGAAGCCCTTGCGGCCGGCCTGGTAGTCGTCGTCGCGGATCACGCCGGCGGAGTGGTACTCGGACAGGTAGACGCCGGAGGTCAGCCGCCACAGGCCGTCGTCGCCGAGCTTGTCCTCGAGCTGGCCGAGCGCGGTGGCGCGGCGGGCGTCGCGGTTCTGGCCGAAGCCGTCGGTCCGGTAGAGCTCGACGCCGCCGAAGTTGTGGCTGTTCGCGCTGGGCGAGCCCCAGGTCAGCAGCGCGCGCTGGGTGCCGAACGAGCCGAGCTGGTAGGCGGCGGTCAGGCCGCGCCGAGTCAGGCCGAGCTCGTAGTCGGCGCTGCCGGCGACGGCGAAGTTGCCCTGGCGCGGGTCGTACGGGCCCTCGACAACGCGCAGCGACTGGACCAGCTCGGGGATGATGAAGTGCAGGTCGGCGTAGCCGTTGCCATGCAGGTTGCCGACCTGGTTGACGACGTCGCCGTTGACCCGGAGCTCGATGTCCTGGCCCTCGCGCGCGTCGAAGCCGCGCAGGAAGATCTGCTCGGCGT
>DASWOO010000940.1:0-4875 GCA_036404335.1 Kofleriaceae bacterium | reverse complement strand
GCGTGATCGCCAGCGGGCTCGACGACCGGATCTCCTTCGGCGCGGTGAGCGTCACCGCCTGCGTGCGATCGGTCGGCGCGATCTTGAGCGACGCCAGGCCGAACGCGCGGTCGGGCAGGAACGCGTCCTTGGACTCGAGGTGCGGGTCCTTGACGATGAACGCGCTGACGTAGACGTTGGGTACGAACGCGTCCAGCTTGAAGCTCCACGACGCGTCGCCGGCGGCGATGTCCTGCCACGCCGCGGTCACGACGTGGTCGGTCTCGACCGCCCACAGGACCTTGCCCTTGTACGGCGAGCGGATCGACACCTTGATGTCCTCGCCGATCTTGGCCAGCGCCGGCAGCTTCACCGCGATCTGCGTCGGCTTGGCCGGGCGCGGCGTCTGGTCGGAGTGGTTGCCGTCGCCGTAGCCGTAGTACTCGTAGGGCGATTCGCCGTCGAGCACCAGCTCGGTCCGCGCCTTGCCCGACGACAGCTTGATCAGGAAGCCGGCCGAGGCGTTGCCGGGCGTCACGTCGAAGCTGAACTTGCCGCCGGTGACCTTGACGTCGAGCTTGCCCTCCGGGACCTGGCGCAGCCAGCGATCGTAGCGGCTCTCGCCCGACTCCTCGTCGTAGCCCAGGCCGTAGTCGGCCTCGAGGTGATGCAGGTCGACGTGCAGCTGGCCGGTCGCGGCCGGCGCGGGCTTGCCGTTCCAGTCGACGACCATGCCCTCGACCGTGAACGTCTCGCCGCTCGCCGCGCGCGCCGCCTTGGTCCGCACGCCGATGTAGTACTTCTCGGGGTGGAGCGTGGCGCTGGCCGACGCCACCGTGGCGCGGCCGCTGCCGGCCTCGAGCACGGACGCGGTCGCGGTCAGCCGCGCGGTCTCGGTGAACGTGGTCTGCGACGGCGGCTCGGGGCAGGCGATCGTCACCCTGCCGGTCGGATCGAGCTGGTCCTTGGCCTGGCCCAGCGCCACCGGTTTGCCCTTGGGCAAAACGCCGTAGGTCAGATCGGCGTTCTCCGCCGGCGTGAACCGCTCGGGCTCGACGGTGCAGGTCAGCTCGACGCCGCTGTCGACCGCGCTGCCGCCGAACAGGTAGCGCGCCGCGACCACGAACCCGGGCTTGCTGCCGATCAGCATGTCGTCGGCCTTGGCGGCGACGTCGACCTTCATCCGCTCGGGGACGAACTCCTCGACCTGCAGATCGTGGCTGACCAGCGGGGCATCGGCCACGGACATCGCGACCCGCCAGTTGCCGGTGTCGGCGAACGCGGGGAACGCCTGATCGATCGCGACCTCGCCGGCGGCGTTGGTCCTGAGCGCGAGCTTGCGCACGACCTTGGCGTGCGGATCGAACACCTCGACGTTGACCGGCAGCGGCTGCTCGGGCGCGCGGTCCTTGACGTCGCGCACGATCGCGACGACGTGCGCGGTCTCCCCCGGGCGATACACGCCGCGGTCGGGGTAGATCGCCGCGCGGTACGGCGTGGTCGCGATGTACGGCGCGCCCGACGTGCTCGACTCGGCGACCTCGGCGTGCAGGTCCTGGTAGCGCAGGTAGGTCAGGTCGTCGCCCTTGCGCGCGATCAGCGCGAACGGCAGCGCGTCGTCGGGGTCATTGTCGGCGCCGGCGACCAGGGTGCAGCCATCGGCGCCCTTGGTCAGGCACTTCGCGACCGCCTTGCCGCTCTTCCTGACCAGCGAGACCTCGACGTCGCTCTGCGGCTCGGCCGAGTCCATGTCGAGCGCCCAGACCTGCACGGTCTGCGCGCCGGGCTTCTTGGCCGGGGCGGACTTCTTGGCGACCAGCGACAGGTTGGTCAGCAGCAGCCGCGAGGTCGCGTCGGTGCCGACGCCGACGAGCTTGAGCTCGAGCACGCCCTTGGTCGTGGCGGGCAGGAGCTGGGCGACGTCGAGCCAGCTGGTCGCCGCCGCGTCGAAGTCGCCGCGCAGCGGGATCGTCTTCTTGAGGATCAGGTCGCTGGTCCGCTCGGTCGCCGCGTCGCTCGATTCGCCGAGCCAGAACACCAGGTTCTCCGCCGGGACCTGGCGCACGACCAGGTTGACGCTGTCGACGTTGACGTGCTTGATGCCGAGGTTGGTCCACGCGGTGCGCGGCAGGTAGCGGCCGGTCGAGGCGAAGCTCAGCACCGGCTTGCGCGCGGGGACCGAGAACGACTGGGTGAACGGCGCCATCACCACGCCGCCGTCGATCGTCGTCGCGCCGCCGTCGATCTTGACCTTGTAGACCCCGCGCTTGAGCTCGCCGAACACGCGGAAGCCGGCGCGGCCGCCGGTCACGTACGCCTTCTTGATCTCGGGCTCGAAGTGGACGTGCTTGATCGCGTCGTCGGTGAGCTGGCAGCGCTGCGACAACCCGTAGTAGCCGGTGCCGGCATAGTAGCCGCGGTTGCCCTTGGCCGCGGCGCTGTCGTCGCACACGACCTCGAGGTAGAAGCCGTTGGCGCCCTCGACCACCGCCGCGGCCTTGATCGAGACCGCCTTGTCGTTGGACACGATGTACGTCGCGGTCGTCGGCGCCAGCGCGGTGCCGGTCAGCGAGACCAGGGTGCCGGCGATCGACACCCCGAGCTTGCTGCCGACCGCGAGCCGGGGATCGCTCAGCACGACCACCATGTGGCCGGGCGCGTTGCCGGGCAGCGCGCCGATGCTGGTGAGCTTGGCGCCGTCGAGCGTGAAGCTCATCGCCGCCTTGGCGAGGTTGGGCAGGACCGGGCCGGAGAACGCCAGATCCATCGAGATCTTGTGGCCGGTCAGGTCGATCTGGGTCGGCGCCCAGCCGAGCAGCTTGAACGGCGGGGTCTTGAACGAGTAGGTCCACGTCTCGCCGGCCGCGGGGCCGAGGTCACCGTCGAGCGTGTCGACGGAGGTCAGCTCGAACGTGTACTGCGTGTCGAACGCAAACGGCCGGCCGGGCGTGAACGTCAGCTCGGACACGCCGGTGTGCGTGAGCGCGCCGTCGAGGCTCGGCGTGATCTTGAAGTGCTTGCGATCGATCGACGCGCCGACCTGGTCGCGGTCGACCACCGCGGCGGCCAGCTCGACGACGATCGAGCCAGGCACCGCGCCGTCGCCGCCCAGCTCGCGGATGATCACCGGCGACAGCGACCTGGGCGTCAGCTGCGCGCGCTTGGGCGCGTCGCTCGAGCCCTTGCCGGGCTCCTGCGCCTGCATGGTGTCCTTGCTGTCCGGCTGCTTCTTGCCGCCGCAGCTCGCGACCAGCAACGCCCCGATGATTGCGACGCCGCGCATAACTCGACCCTTCATGCGTGTTGACCCTCTATCTGCCGCTCAACGCCTGCCCCCCCGCGAGCATTCCAGCGAAGGAGTTCAGGGTACCGCAGAACCCGCGCCGTCGGCCTGTGCCCGGCGTCACCAAGCTGGCCCGGTGGGCTCGTGTATGTTCCGGCCAATGATGGAGCTGACTTCGGATCTGCTCGGACGGCTCGACGCCGTCCTGCGCAGGACGGCACCCGATGCCCTCGCCGAGCTCGCCCGCGTCGCTCGCTCGATCCTCGAATGCGTGGCCGCGGGCGCGAACGTCTCCGCGGTGTATCACCCGCTCGGGTTCGTGAGCGTTCCGCTCGCCAAGACCCGCGACACGATGCTCCGCTTGCACTTCTGGGATCCCGAGGTCGGCTCCACGCCGCTGCCGTTCCATTGCCATCGCTGGCACCTGACCGGCTACGTGGTGTGCGGGCACCTGCAGAACAAGATCATCGCGGCCACGCCTGCCGCCGAGGACCTGGGCGATGCGACCCGGCTGCGCGTCTATCGCGAGGTCGTCTCGCCGCGCAGCGACGAGTTCGAGCGCACCGACGAGCTCGTCCGGCCCGAGCTGCGGTCGCTCGAGGACGTGCGAGCCGGGCAGCGCTACACGATGGACGCGGGGCTGTTCCACACCACGGTGAACCCGACCGGCCAGGCGCTCGTCACGGTGATCATGGTGAACGACCGCGGGCAACGCGAGATGGCGCTCGGGCCCGTCGACGGCGAGCCGCGGTATCGCCTGCAGCGCTCACCGTGCCAGCCGTCCGACGTGCGCGCGCGATCGGCGCGCATCCTCGAGTCGCTATGATCTCGCTGGCGAACGCGCGCGGCACGATCGGGAACTCGGTCGCCGCGCTGCGCGTCCCGAGGGTGTCGGGCATCGTGGTCGCGAGCTTCCTCGCGCGCCTGCCCAAGGGCATGGTGCCGCTCGCGATCGTGCTGCTGCTCAACGCGCAGTTCGGCGGCTACGGCGCGGCGGGCGCGACCGCGGCCGCGCTGACGCTCGGCGACGGGCTGACCTCGCCGCTGCAAGGCAGGCTCATCGACCGGTTCGGCCGCGCCCAGGTGATGTTGCCCTCGCTCGTGGGCTATTGCCTGTCGCTCGTCGCGCTGGTGCTGCTCGCGCGCGCCACCGCCCCGCCGACCGTGCTGGCGATCGTCGCGTTCGTCGCCGGCGCGACCTATCCGCCCGTCTCGGGCAGCGTCAAGGCGGTGTGGCCGCTCGTCGTCGAGGATCCGCGGCTGCTGCCGGCGGTCTACGCGCTCGAGTCGCTGTGCCAGCACCTGTTCTTTCTCGCGGGGCCGCTGATCTCCATCACCGTCATGATGATGGCGAGCCCCACCATCGCGATCCTGGCCGCCGCCGGGTTCTCGATCCTGGGCACGCTCGGCTACGTCGCCCAGACCTCCGGCTACGTGACCCTGTCGGCGCGCGCGCTGGGCGGGGCGGGGGCCTGGAGCAGCGCCGCGCTCCGCGCCATGGCGGTGGCGACGTTCGCGCAAGGCGTGGTGTTCGGGGTGCTGGTGGTCGCGCTGCCCGCGCTCGCGGCCGCCGAGGGTCACCGGCCGTGGGCCGGCCCGCTCGTCGCGGCGAT
>DASWOO010000939.1:0-8838 GCA_036404335.1 Kofleriaceae bacterium | reverse complement strand
ACGGGGTAGAGCAGGCCGGCGGCGATGGGGACGCCGGCGAGGTTGTAGGCGAAGGCGAACCAGAGGTTCTGGCGGATGTTGCGCATGGTGGCGCGCGCGAGATGGCGGGCGCGGACGAGGGCGCGGAGGTCGCCGCCGTGGGCGCCGGCGCGCAGGACGATGCCGGCGCTGTCGATCGCGACGTCGGTGCCGGTCGCCATCGCGATGCCGACGTCGGCGGCGGCGAGGGCGGGGCCGTCGTTGATGCCGTCGCCGCACATCGCGACGATCTCGCCGGCGGCGCGGCGGGCGGTGATCGCGGCGGCCTTCTGGGCGGGCTGGACGTCGGCGGTGACGTCGCGCGGGTCGAGGCCGAGCTCGGCGGCGACGGCGAGGGCGGTGGCGCGGCTGTCGCCGGTGAGCATGGCGACGTGGACGCCGGCGGCGCGGAGCGCGGCGAGCGCGGCCCGGGCGCCGGGCTTGATCGGGTCGGCGACGCCGAGCGTGCCGAGCAGGGTGCCGCCGGCGGCGACGTAGATGATGGTCTGGCCCTTGGCGCGGAGCGGGTCGGCGGCGGTGTCGTCGACCGCGATGCCGAGCGCGGCGAGCAGCGCGCGGTTGCCGAGCGCGACCGGCACGCCGTCGACGCTGCCGGTGACGCCCTGGCCGGGCCGGGCGGCGAAGCCGGTGACGGCGGCGGGCGTGATGTGGCGGTCGGCCGCGCCGGCGACGATCGCGGCGGCCAGCGGGTGCTCGCTGGCGCGCTCGAGGCTGGCGGCGAGCCGGAGCAGGCGATCGGGCAGCTGACCGTCGAGCGTCGCGGCGTGGACCAGGCGCGGCTTGCCCTCGGTCAAGGTACCGGTCTTGTCGAGGACGATCGTCGTGACCTGGGCGAGCCGCTCGAGCGCCTCGGCGCGCTTGATCAGCACGCCGGCGGCGGCGCCGCGGCCGGTGCCGACCATGATCGACATCGGCGTGGCCAGGCCGAGCGCGCACGGGCAGGCGATGATCAGCACGGCGACGGCGTTGATCACCGCGCGGGCGAGCCGGGCGTCGTCGGGGCCGAGCGCGAGCCAGGCGGCGAACGTCGCGAGCGCGACGGCGATCACCGCCGGCACGAAGTACGCCGCGACCCGATCGGCGAGCCGCTGGATCGGCGCGCGGCTGCGCTGGGCCTCGCCGACCAGGCGCACGATCTGGGCGAGCACGGTCTGGCTGCCGACGCGCTCGGCGCGCATCACGAAGCTGCCGTGGCCGTTGACCGTGCCGCCGGTGACCCGCGCGCCGGCGGCGATCGGGACCGGCATCGCCTCGCCGGTCAGCATCGCCTCGTCGACGGTGCTGTCGCCGGCCTCGACCACGCCGTCGACCGGGACCTGCTCGCCGGGACGGACCCGCAGCCGGTCGCCGGGCGCGACCTGGGCGAGCTCGACGTCGTGATCGCGATCGTCGGGGCCGAGCCGGTGCGCGACCCTGGGGGTCAGCCGGAGCAGGGCGCGGATCGCGTCGCCGGCCTGGCCGCGCGCGCGGAGCTCGAGCACCTGGCCGAGCAGGACCAGCGTGATGATCACCGCGGCGGGCTCGAAGTAGACCTCCGGCATGGCCGGACCGGCCTGGCCGGTGATCCAGCCGAGCGTGACCGCAAGGCTCAAGCCGTACGCCGCCGCGACCCCGATCGCGATCAGCGTGAACATGTTGAGCTTGCGGCTGACCAGCGAGCGCCCGCCGCGGACGAAGAACGGCGCGCCGGCCCAGCCGACCACGGCCGTGGCCAGCGCGAGCTGGATCAGCACGAGCGCCGCCGGCGCCAGCGCGAGGTGGGCGCCGAGCATGTCGGCCATCGCCAGCGCGAGCAGCGGCGCGGTCAGCGCGGCGGCGATCGCGCAGCGCCGGGTCATGTCGGCGAGCTCGGGGTTGGCCGCGTCGACGGCGGCGGGCACGTCGGGCTCGAGCGCCATGCCGCAGTCGGGGCAGTCGCCGGGTCCGTGCTGGCGGACCTCGGGGTGCATCGGGCAGGTGAACATCGCGCCCATCGCGCCCGCTGGCGCCGGCGCGGGCGGCGGGCGCACGGCCGCGAGGTACATCGCCGGATCGGCGACGAACTTGTCGCGGCACTTCGGGTTGCAGAACCAGTACGCGTGGCCGGCGTGGCTCGCGGTGCCGCCCCGCGCCTGGCCCGGCGTCACCATCATGCCGCACACCGGATCTTTGACCTTGGCAGGCGCGTCGGTGGGCGCGTCAGCCGGCGGCGCGGGATCGGTGACACCCCCCGCGTTGTTCAGGACCGGCAAGTGACGGCGGGGCTCCATGGCAGCCGACAGACCATGGCACGGAACCGGCGAGGCGGTCGCCGAGCCGCCTGATCGGCCAGCTCGGGCGGCCAGCTCGGGCGGCCAGCTCGGGCGGTCAGCCCTGGATCAGCGCCCAGGCCACGGCGAGCATCCCGAGCACGATGAGGACGAGCGCGATCCAGCCGAGCGGCAGCCGGCGCGCCCGCGGATAGACCGAGGCCTTCGACCGCACGCCGGTGATGAACCGATCCTCGAACGGGTTGGGCGCGCTGGCGTCGGCGATCGGCGATCGCACGCCGGTCGCCGGCCGGTCCTCGAACGGATCGGGCCCCGCCGCGGGCCGGGTCGGCGACGGCGGGTGCAGCTGGAGCCTGGGGTACGCCTCGCGCAAGTTGGTCGGCACCTGCGCCGCGGGCCGGCTCGGCACGCCGGCGGGCGGTGTCAGCCGGGCCGCGAACGGCTTGCGCACCGGCCGCGGCTCGGCGGGCCGGCCCTCGTCGTCGGTATCGTCGCTGTCGCCGGCGGCCGACGAGTCGATCGTCGCGTCGGTGTTGATCGTGCCGGACGCGGCCGCCGAATCGGACGTGACCTCGTCGTGCACCGACACCGTCGCCGCGAGCGCCGAGACCGGCCTGGGCGGCGGCGTGACCTTGAGCGACGCCACGGGCTTGGCCACGGCCGGCGGCCGGGACGCCAGCGCGGGCAGCGCCGCGAGCTTGGCCGCCGCCGGATCGTCGGCCCGCCGGTGCAGCTTGGTCGCGCCGTCCTGGCTCTGCTCGAGGATCGCCGCGGCCGAGTCGATCGAGTCCTCGGTGCCGGTCGGCTCCGGCATCCGGCGCAGCCCGGCGCCGGGCGTCGTCGGGATCATCGGCGACGCGAACCCGTGCGGCAGCACCGGCTGCGACGGCCGGCGCGGCGGCTCGAACCGCGGCTGCGACGCGCGGCCGACCGGCGCGGCCTCGCCGCTGTCGTCCTTGCGCAGCGGCCCGGCCGGCAGGCGCGCGACCGGCTCGTGGCCGACCAGCGTCGACTCGAGCTGTGGGCTTGGCAGCGCGCTCGGCGGCGTCCTGTCCTTGGGCAGCGTGGGCGGCGCGGGGGTCAAGATCCGCGGCATCGCCACGCCGGTGCGGCCGCCATGCGCCACGGCGACCGCGGCGATCCGCGGCGCGATGCTCGTGACCTGCTCGTCGGTGTCGAGCACCTCGTCGATCGCGGCGGCCAGCTCGTCGGCGGTCTGGAACCGGTCCTCAGCCTCGCGCGCGAGGCAGCGCATGATGATGCGATCGACGTCGACCGGCACCACCGCGCGGGTGCCGAGCCGCACCGGCGTAGTGGTCAGCACGGTGGCGAGCGCGGACGCGGGGCTGTTGGTGCCGTCGAACGGCTTCACCCCGGCGATCATCTCGTACATGACGAGGCCGAGCGTGTACAGGTCGCTGCTCGGCCCGCACTGGCCGCCGACCATCTGCTCGGGCGACATGTAATCGAGCGTGCCGATCATCTGGCCGGCGTGGGTCAGCTCCGACGGGTCGAGGTCGCTGCCCTCGAGGATCTTGGCGATGCCGAAGTCGAGCACCTTGACGAACTCGATGTCGTCCGCGCCGGGCTCGAGGTGGATGTTGGTCGGCTTGAGGTCGCGGTGGATGATGCCCAGGCCGTGCGCCTCGGCCAGCGAGCTGCACACCGCGCGCGCCAGCGCGAGCACCGGCCGCCACGGCAGCGCGCCCTGGACGCGGAACCGCTCGTACAGGCTCCCGCCGCGCAGGAGCTCCATCAGGATGTAGAGCGTGCCGTCCTGCGCCTCGCCGAGCTCGTACGC
This sequence comes from Kofleriaceae bacterium, assembly GCA_036404335.1. GTDB lineage: Bacteria > Myxococcota_A > Polyangia > Haliangiales > Haliangiaceae > JABFXX01. The sequence goes on along the minus strand of DASWOO010000939.1, from coordinate 4,749 downwards.
GATGATCGTGTTCGGGTCGCGCAGCCGGGTCATCGCCGCGCCCTCGCGGCGGAACCGCGCGACCACGCCGGGGTCGCTCGTCAGGTTGGGGTGCAGGACCTTGAGCGCGAGCTCTTCGCCGTCGCGCAGTCGGGTGACGCGGTAGATCGCGCCGAACCCACCGGCGGCGATCTTCGCGTCGATCCGGAAGCGGCGATCGAACACCTGACCCAGCAGCGGATCGCGGCGCTCCACTTTGGTCCGATCGTGAATTTCTGGTTCCGCGGCCACGCCCACAAAGATTCTCGCAAAGCTTTGCTCGCACTACCAGGTGGTAATGCGCAAGCCGCGTTACCAATCCGAGATCTCCAGGCAGACGGCCCGGTGCGGCAAGCCGTGGCAATCCGCGGCCGGCCCACGCCCCGAGCTACCCGGCCTGCACCGAGTTGCCCGAAGCGCCATCACCCGCCATCACGCACCGCCGACGCTGTCTCTGGAGGAGCCACCCAGATTTGAACTGGGGAATGGTGGTTTTGCAGACCACTGCCTTACCACTTGGCTATGGCTCCAAGGCATCCGGTATGTACCAAAGGTGGGAGCGCGGATCAATGCATCCGGGCCATCCATCCGGCCTAGCGCGGCGGCATCGCGTAGCCCCGCTCGGGGAACGGGTCGGCCGAGTCGCGGCGGGAGAGCTCGGCCGGCGTCCACGCGCCGCCGGCCGGGCGGCCGCCGCGGCCGCGCTCGGTGAACACGGCCAGGCCGATGACGCCGACGTTGCGATCGCCGGCGGTCTGGGCGGCGTAGGACTCGGCGACCCGGCCGAACCGGAACGCGGCGACGTCGCGATCCGAGGTCCGGAACCCGTCGATGGTCAGCGTGCCGCGCGGATCGATCAGGTAGCCGCGCCGGCTCGGATCCGCGGGCTGGCCGTCGATGACATCGAGGCCGTCGACCGACGTCACGATCTCGAAGCGCGCGCTCGTGCGGTTGCGGACGACGATGCGGTAGCGCGCGCCGTCCTCGCCCACGAGCAGGGTGCGGCCGGCGGTGGTGAAGCCGGGCAGGGTGCGGCCGTCCTCGTCGACGATCGCGACCAGCAGCGCGCCACCGCCGGCGTCGAGCTCGAGCGGCTGGAGCGGGCTGCCGAGGTAGCGGGCGTGCTCGCCCATCCCGGTGGCGTCGTTGTAATGGAACGCGAGCTCGGCCCACGGCTCGGCGCTGGCGCGGTCGAACGAGGTGAACGAGATCGGCGCGTCGACCGCCTCGCCCCACGACGTGCCGAGCCCCGGGCGCTCGGCCGCCGCAGCCGCGGACCCGTAGGCGACGCCGGGCGTGGCCGGCGCGGTGGCGACCGTGGCCCGCGGCGCGCCGCAGGCCGCGAGCGCGAGGCCCGCGAGACCCGCGAGGCCGCACGCGACAAAAGAAGACATGGCCGGGCGCGGGGCCCGGTCGCAGGCGAGCGACATCGATCGATCCTTTCGCGCCCGACGCCACCGCGGGCGCGCCGCGCTCCCGATCGGAAGCGCCGGCGGCGGCATGCGCGAGCTGTGCGCCTGTAACGTCGGACCGAGCTGGCCGCTTACATGCCGCGGCTCACCAAGGCCACAGGCTCCAGGTGAAGTATCCGCCGGCGAGCACGATCGCGGTGATCGCCCACGCGCCGAACAGCTGGTACGCCCGGCGCGACCACGGCCGCGGCACCAGGCTGCACAGCCCGGCGCCGACGATCGCGCCGGTGCCCGCGCCGCCCGCGCCCCACAGCAGCAGGCCGAAGTAATGGATCGTGATCGCCGCCCCCGGCCGGGTGATGAGCCGGCCGCTCAGCGGCAGGTACATGACGTGCGGCCAGTGGCCCCAGTCGCATGCCGCGTACGCGAACGCAGCGCCGATCAGCGCGCACATCGCGATGACGTACGCCCGCTGGCCGCGCGACATCCCCGGCGGCGCCCCGGTCACGTGCCGCCCCCGGGGTGGCAGCGCGTGCAGCCGGTGCCGGTCAGCTTGAACGCCGCCGCGCCGTCGTGGCACGGCGCGCAGGTCGACTTCGGCGGCGTGGGCATGGCGAGCAGGTCGGCGCCGGTCCGCGCGACGTGGCATGTCTCGCACGCGATCGCGCCGGTGCGCGCGTGGCCGGCGTGGTCGAACGTCGCCCGCACCGACCACGGCGCCGCGAGCCGGGCCGCAGCGCGCGCGCTGGCGAGGCCGGGCTGGTGGCACTGCTCGCAGCGCGCGAGCAGCGGCGCGGGGCCGGCGTCGATCGCATGGCACGCGGCGCCGGTGCACGCGCGATGGCCGCGCGGCGGCCGCAGCTGGCTGGCCGGCGTGGTCAGCGCGTGGCACCCGGTGCACGCCCAGCGATGCAGCGCGTGGTCGAGCGCGGCGCCGAACTCGGTGCGCTCGGGCGGGCCGCGGTCGGCGACCAGCGCGCGCCACGGCTCGCTGCCGTTGTGGCAGGCGCCGCAGATCGTCGGCTTGCGCCGGGCGAAGTCCGCGGCGTGGCAGGTCGCGCACGGTGCGTGGCCGACGGTCACGACCTCGCCGGCCGCGGTCAGCGGGTGGCACGCCGCGCAGGCCAGGCCGACCTGCGCGTGCTGGCGGTGCGAGTAGCGCGCGACCGGGCGCTCGACCTTGAAGTCGGCCGCGCTCGCGGGCTCGCCGTGGCAGCGGGTGCACGCCGCGGTCACCGCGAACGCCGCCGCGCCGTCGTGGCAGCGCCCCGCCGCGCAGCTCGCCATCGCCGGCGCGGTCGCGACGTGGGTCACCGGATCCGGCGCCGCGGTGTGGCACATCGCGCACCGCGCGCCGCGCGCCGCGTGGCGCTCGTGCGAGAACGCGCCGCGCACGCTCAGCTCGCCGCGCGCGACGGTGAACCCGGGCGCGGCCCGCGCGACGCCGCCCAGGAGGAGCACTATCAGGATCACCGCGCGCATCAGTACAGCCCCGTCATCGTCAGCCGCAGGCTCTTGTACAGCGTGATCTCCGGCTCGAGCGCCAGCGAGCTCGACGCCTCGTACGCGATCGCCAGCCGCAGCCGCGGGTTGACCCAGGCGTCGACGCTGACCCGGCCGCCGCCGCGCCGGTCGCTGCGCGGGATTGGGTTGGTCGGATCGCGGTAGACCTCGGGGTAGTGGGTGAACCGGCCGTACATCTCGAGCTGGCTCGAGAACCGCCGGGCACCGAGCGCCAGCCGGATCCGGCCGCCGACCTCGGTGAACGAGGTCTCGCCGAGCGCCGGGCTCGGCGGCAACGGATCGGCCACCAGCCGGGTGTCGACGAACGGCACGAGGTCGTCGCGCCGGGTCTGGCGGCGGGTGCCGTTGACGCCCAGGGTCAGCTCGCGGCGCAGCCGGACATCGACCGCGCCGCCGAGCTCGACGTACGACGCCGAGTAGCTGGTCTTCTGCTGGCTGTCGGTGGTCTGGTCGGCCGCGATCGTCGTGCGCAGCAGCAGGTCGACGTTCTCGGCGATCAGCGTGCCGGCGCGCAGCGAGGCGACCAGCTGCGGCAGCACCGGGCCGAAGTCGAGGTAGCGCCGCGCCGCGGTCGGATCGTCGTTGACGACCAGCGCCGGGTCCCACTGCCAGTCGGCGTCGAACCGCCGGGTCACCTCGAACGCCAGGTTCGTCACCTGGTGATAGCGCGCGCGGACCTGCAGCCGCTCGCTGGCCAGCTTGTCGTCGAGGCTGCGCAGCTGGCCGAGCACGGTGACGTCGCGCCGCGGCTGCCAGTCGAGCTCGAGCTGGCGGTGGCTCGTGTCGGGCTGGCCGGGGACGTAGCTGGTTAGCGACAGGGTCTGTGCGCTGACCGCGATCGGCAGGCCGACGGCGGGGCGCAGGTCGACGCGCAGCGACGCGCCGGCCACCGCGTAGCGCTCGTCGGTGAAGTCGGTGGCGTAGTCGGTGTGGCGGCCGCCGGCGTAGGCGCTGGCCGCGACGATGTCGCCGTCGTAGGCCAGGACCGCGCCGTCGACGTGCATGACCCACGGGCCGTAGATGTACTGGCTGCCGGCCCGGAACCGCAGCTTCTTGAGCCCGAGCCGCGCGGGCAGGAAGTCCTTGAGCTCGGCCCAGCCGGTCCGGACCTCGAAGGTGTTGCGCTCGAACCAGGTCGCGATCGGCGGCGCGATCTCGACGTCGCCCTGCGGGGTCGCGACCCGCTGCGGCGCCTGCGTGGCGTCGAACCGCAGCGCGACGTAGGCCGACAGGCTGTCCATGACCACGCCGCGCGTGCTGAGGAACAGCTCGCCGAAGCCGTACGAGCGCAGCGCGCGGTAGTCGTGGCCCTCCTGGACCGGCGCGTCGAGCGAGGCCTTGCCGCTGGGCCGCGCGCCGTCGACCTGGTAGCCGACGGTCAGGCTGAACGACACCGGCTCGCCGAGGTCGCGCAGCCCGGCGAGCTCGTCGCGGCCGCCCGGCGCCGGCGACGGAAGCACGAGCGGGGCCGGCGGCGCGCGCAGGCCCCTCGCGGGCGCGGCGGGGGCCGCGGCGGCCGGCGCGGCCTTCGCCGCGGCGCGGGGCCGCATCCGCAGGTGCGGCGGCGCGTGGTCGAGGGTGAGCGGCACGTCGGCCCGGGCGGGCGTCGCCAGCGCGGGCGTCGCCAGCGCGATGATCACCGCGCACGCGCGCCGGTTCATCGCCGCCTCGGCGCGCTGGTCGCGTGGCATGGCGCGCAGAAGCTCTCGCCGTGGCACGTCATGCACGACCGCGGATCGATCCGCGCCGACCGGCCGTGGTCGGCGTAGAACGTGCCGGCGAAGCCGTGCGACCG
>DASWOO010000938.1:0-5922 GCA_036404335.1 Kofleriaceae bacterium | reverse complement strand
GCCAGCGCTTCGTCGAGGGCCGCGCGCGCCGCGGGCAGATCTGCCGCCGCGGCGGCCGCCTCGCTCGCGACGGTCAGCGCCAGCGCCTGATCGCCCGCCAAGCCGAGCCGGCGAAACGCGGTGATCGCCTCGTCCGCGAGCCGGCGCGCCTGGTCCACGTCGCCGAGCGCGAGGGCGAGCGCGGCGCCGGTGCGCGCGATCCGGGCGGCGTGGAACTGGTGGCCCTCGCTCTGCCGGGCGGCGTCGCGCGCCGCCTCGAGCGCGCGCCCGGCCTCGGCGAGCTGGCCGGCGGCGAGCGCGGTGCGCGCCAGGCCGTCCTGGCGGTTGACGAACGTGCCGCGCACGTCGGGCGCGCCGGCCGGGATCGCGGTGAATGCGGCCAGCGCGGCGCGCAGCTCGCCGGCGTCGAGCGCGATCAAGCCGAGCGTGTACTGCACGCCGGCCTCGCCGTTGCCGTCGCCACCCGCGCGGGCGAGCGCCAGGGCGGCGCGCAGCGCGGTCCGGGCGCCGGACAGATCGCCCAGCGCCCAGTTGGCCTCGCCCTCGGCCATCAGGACCTCGAACGCGACCGGCGCGTCCGCCCCGGCGAGCCGCGGCGCGATCTCGATCACCCGCGGCCACGCGCCGTCGCCGCGCGCGATCCGCAGCTCGGCGATCGCGAGGCGCGGATCGCGCGGCGCCCGCGCGCGCAGCTGCTCGATGGTCGCCCGCACGCCCGCCGGATCGGCTGCGTGCCACTGCGCGCGCAGCAGCTGGAACCTCGGCTCGGCGTCGGCCGGCGCGAGCGCGGCGAGCTCGGCGTAGCGCGCCGCGGCCTGCTGCGGCCGGCCGCTGGTCTCCCAGTAGTGCGCCTCCGCGGCCAGCTGCATCGCGCGCGAGGCGTGCTCGGCGAGGTCGAGCGCCTCCTGCGCCGCGCCGCGCGCCTCGGGCTCGGCGCCGAGCGACCACGCGGCCTCGGCGAGCCCGAGCCGGGCCACGACGGACGCCGGCGCCGCCGCGATCGCCGCGTGAAACGCGTCGCGCGCCGCCGCGAAGTGCAGCCCGCGCAGCGCCGCGAGCCCGGTCGTGCACGCCGGCGACGCCGCGCACGGATCGGACGCCCCGGCGGCGCCTGCCTCGATCTCGCCGGTCGAAGGCGCGGCCGCGTAGCCGGCGAGCGCGAGCCCGCCGACCGCGACGACCGCGGCCAGCGCGAGCCCGCGCCGGCGCGGCGCCGCCAGCGACGCCACCACCGCCGCGACCGACGCCGGCCGGTCCGCGGGGTCGCGCGCGAGGCACTGCGCGATCACCCGCCGCCAGCGCCGCGGCGCGCCGCGCGCCGGAGGCGCCACGCGGTCGAGCCGCGCGCGCGCGATCGCGTCGGCGGTCGGCCCGGTGAACGGCCGCGCGCCGGTCGCCAGCTCGAACAGCACCACGCCGAGCGCATAGATGTCGGTCGCCGGCCCGAGCAACGAACCGGTCGCCGAACCGGTCGCCGAACCGGTCGACGAACCGGTCGCCGCGCCGCCGAGCTGCTCGGGCGCGACGTACGCCGGGCTGCCAAGGCCTGGCTCGGCGTGCTCGCCGAGCGCGCGGGCGAGGCCGAAGTCGCTGACCACGACCCGGCCGCTCGCGGCGAGCAAGACGTTGCTCGGCTTGAGATCGCCATGGACGACGCCGGCTGCGTGCGCCGCGGCCAGCGCCGCGCCGATCGATCGCGCGATCGCCAGCGCCGCGCGCGCGTCGAGCCGGCCGATCCGCGCGAGCCGCGCCGCGAGCGTCTCGCCGGCGACCAGCTCCATCGTGCAGAACCACACGTCGTCGCTCACGCCCAGATCGAAGATCCGGCACACGCCCGGATGGGTCACGCGGCGCGCGAGCTGGACCTCGCGGCGAAACCGCGCCTGGGTCGCCGCGTCGGCACGGCGCAGCACCTTAATCGCGACCCGGTCGTGCAGCTCCTCGTCGAGCGCTTCGTAGACATCGCCCATGCCGCCGCGGCCGAGCCACGCGAGGATCGCGTACCGGCCCGCGACGCGCGAGCCGACCGCGACCGCGTCGGCCCCGGACGCCGAGCCCGGCGCCTCGCTGCCCGGAGGCGGCTCGAGCGTGCGCGTGATGTCAGCGGCGCGGCTCTCGGTAGGCCACATCGGCCCATCTTCGCACGGGGCACCCGGCTCGCGGCGTGGATTGCGCAGCGCCGAGCCTGCGCAGATCGAGCAAGCTTTGCTCAGCGATCGGCCACCGCGCGCGATGAGAGCGACTCGCATCCCGGCACCCCGCGTGCACGACCACCGCCGAAATGTCCGGCCAGGGACGACTCGGCGATCGCGCGCAGGCCCCCATCGATGCGCACGGCTGCCCCGCGTGTCCGCACCCCGCGGTCGGCCCGGCGATCGCCGGTTCACCCGACACGCAGGTCAACGGCCGGCCGGCGCTCCGCGTCGACGATCCGGGGATCCATATGGCGTGCTGCGGGACCAACACGTGGACCGCCGTGAAGGGCGCTCTGACCGTGTTCATCAACGGCAAGGCCGCGCATCGCAAGCTCGACGCCACGCGCCACTGCGGCGGCCCGGGTCAGCTGATCGAGGGCTCGCCGAACGTGATCGTCGAGGACAACACCGGCGGTGGCGGCGGCGCCGGCGGCGGCGGGGGCAGCAGCAGCGGCGGCGGCGGCGGCGGCGGTAACGGCAGCGGCGGCAGCGGCGGCAGCGGTGGCAGCGGTGGTGGCGGTGGCGCCGAGGGTGGCGGTGGCGCCGGCGGCAACGGCAGCGGTGGTGGCGCCAGCGGCAACGGCAGCAACGGCAACGGCAGCGGTGGAGATCCCGACACCACCCCACCGGACGAGCCTAAGAAAGTCGCTCACCTGTTCGAGATCGACGACGCGTTCTTCCGCAACGACAGCGCCGTGTTCCTGCCAGACGGAGAAACTCCGACCCTGCAGACCCCATCGCACCAGCTGACCGGCGCGAGCCTGGTCGCGACCCTCCTGCGCCACGTCCAGCAGCACCCCGACCGCGAGGCGCTCGTCGCCGGCCACACCGACACCACGGCGTCCGTGCAGTACGACATCGAGCTCTCCCAGCGCCGCGCCAACGGCGTGCGCGCGACCATCACCGGCGACCGCGACGCGTTCGCCACCGTGTGCCACAGCCACCACCTCGTCGACGACTACCAGCAGATCCTGACCTGGGTCGCCCAGACCCGCGGCTGGCCCTGCGACCCGGGCGGCGTCGACGGCCGCACCGGCCCCGAGACCACGCAGGCGATCCGCGGCTTCCAACACAGCTACAACACGCAGGGCAAGGCCGGCAACACCGGCGCGCCCGACCTCGTCGAGCACGGCATGGTCGACCGCGCGACCTGGGCCGCGTTCCACGATTGCTACCAGGAGTCGATCGCCGACGAGCTTGGCGCCGAGCTCGCCGAGCTGCCGGCGTATCGCGCGCGCGTCGTGTGGACCGGCCCCGGCGCGGTCGGCTGCGGCAAGTCGCACCCGATCGAGGCCGTCGGCGTGGACAACTACCGCAGCGCGATCAACCGCCGCGTCGAGCTGCTGGTGTTCGATCCGGGCAACACGCCGGTGCTCGCGTGCCACGGCGGCGGCAGCTGCAACCCCGGCGCGTGCGACCTCTACAACCCCGACAAGTTCACCCTCGTCCCCGAAGATCCGATGCTGTCGGCCAAGCCGTGGAAGGCGACCTGGTCCGACGACGTGATCCGGATCGACACCTCGGCCGAGCTGGTGCTCGAGGCGCCCGGCCTGCCCGCGGGCACGCCGGTGACGTTCGTGGTCAGCGAGGTCGGCCACGGCGAGCTCGGCACGGTCGAGGCCGCGGCCGACGAGGGCGGCGCGACCGCGTACTTCGCCGACTGGTGGGACGACGCGCGCGAGGTCGCCCCCGTCGAGCTGCGCGCCGGCCAGGACTTCGCCGTGGTGCGCTACACGTTCGTCGCGACCGCGGCCGACCGCAGCGAGACCTCGCCGCCGATCGCCTACGCCGACGTGATCGAGGGCGAGCTGCTCGACAACGAGGACGCACGCATGGTCGACACCGACTACATCGTCCACACCGCCTGGGGGACGCGGACCGGCCGCACCGATGCCGAGGCGCGCGTCGACGAGCAGGCCCTCCCGCCGGGCGGCGCGACCCTCGTGGTCGCCGCGCTCGCCAGACCGAGGAAATAACCATGGCCGACTCCGAAGAAAGTGAATCCCCGCCCCAGGCCTCGGTGGACCTGCTCGATTACTCGAAGCATCCGCCCAAGGAGACGCGTGAGCTGTTCGCGCACCTGGTCTATCGCACCGCGCGCAACGTCAAGCAGCTGCTGATCAAGCTCGAGGTGTTCAAGGAGGCGCCCGACGCCCCGCCGATCCGCGGCAAGAAGCCGGCGCAGCCGACCGCGTTCTTCCTCCAGCCGCTCGCCAAGGCCAAGGACGATGACCCGCACGAGTTCATCTACCAGCAGAAGGTCAAGAGCGCGCACACTTACCGGTTCACGGTCTACGGCACGCACCAGCCCAAGGGCCCCGAGGACGAGCTCTATGTCGTCACCGCGCACAGCCTGCAGGCGGTGACCACGAGCGGCGGCGCGGTGTTCCAGCTGTCGTACGTGCCGAGCGAGGGCCCGCGGCTGGTGCTCGCGGTCAACGAGACCAAGGTCGACCCGGCGCCGGCCGCCGGCGCGACCGACGCCGACACCGTGCTGGCGATCTGCGCGTACGTCGAGGCCCGGTTGCTCGACGACAATGGCTTCGGCGCGGTGTGGACCACGCCGAGCGGCGTCAACAAGACCCTGCTCGGCGTCGCTTCACCGCGCGAGCGGCTCGACGAGCAATGGGCGCAGCTGGTGTCCGAGCGGCTGTGCTATTCGGTCTATGGCGGCCCGACGCAGGCGTACGGCCTGGTCACCGGCTGGAGCGATCACGACATTTACAAGCGGCTGCTCGACGAGGCGGATCCGGTCTATCCGCTGTCGCAGGCGTGCCAGCACACCGCGACGTTCTGCGCGGTCGCGCGCGGCTTCGACACGGCCTACGAGGCGAGCGGCTCGCAGACCAAGTCGCTGGTCGAGCAGGGGATGAAGAAGCAGGCCAAGGGCGGCCCGGTCGTGCAGGTCATTCCGCCGGTGCCGGGCGTGAAGTTTCGCCTGCCGTCCGACGCCGGCGGCAGCTACGGCTCGACGCAGGATTATCTGCTGAAGAAGGACTTCGCGCTCGACCTGCCCAAGCTCGACGAGTTGCTCGCCGACGACATCACGCCGGGCTCGTGCTTTGTCAGCGGCGTCGATCACCTGTTCGGCGAATACCCGATCTGGTGTCCGCTGCCCAATCACTCGCCGACTGAGACCGTCGGGCGCAATGCCTATATCTTTCATCCGGAGTCCGCCGAGGTGCCGCTCAAGCTGAAGAATCCGATCGACGTCCCCGGCCAGGTCTCGTACAGCGTCACGAAGGGCTCGGCCGAGGGCCACCCGCTGTACCGGATCCGGACCGGCTACCTGGGCGCGCCGGTCAAGACCTCAGAGGCGCACATCGCCGCGATCCTGCGGGTCGACAAGACCAACAAGCGGCTGCAGGCGTTCGACACCGGCGGCGGGCTCGGGCGCGGCCAGTACGACGCCACCCCGGCGTCGCTGGCGCCGATGGGCTCGACCTCGGTGCACCAGGAGTCGGGCTGGGCCGACAAGACCGCCTGGTTCCACATGCAGGGCTACGCCGGCCACGCGATCCTGCCCCAGGCCAGCGACGATCAGCTCGACAAGGCGGTCAAGCGCCTGCGCCGGACCCGCGCGCTCGGCATGATGCAGCTCGTGGTCCTGCGCCGGCCCGAGCCGGGCGCGTACACCACCGGCTACGCGACGCGCGACATCGTGTGGGCCGGCAAGCTGGTGCCGATGCACCTGATGTCGGGCGGCGCGGTGACGTCGGTGTTCACG
>DASWOO010000937.1:0-2758 GCA_036404335.1 Kofleriaceae bacterium | reverse complement strand
GGCGCGGGAGACACCCCCTCGCTAGCCATCGCATCGTCCGATGACAAGATCTTCGTCGGCGGGCAATTCACGAACACGACGAATCTCGGCGCCACCCGGCTCACCGCAGCCGGCACGCAGGACGCGTTTGTTGCCGCCTACCATGCCATTGACGGCTCCCCGGTCTGGGATCAGCAATTCGGCGGAGCAAACGCTAGTAGCTACGCGCCTTCAATCGCAGTGGCTGCCAACCACCTGACAGTGGCCGTCTCGTTCTCGCTCGCGCCCATCATCGTCGGAACACAAACACTCACTCCCGCAAGTGGAGACATCGCCATCACGAAGCTCGACCCGTCGACCGGAATGCCGGTCGTCACGCCGAGCCAGTTCAGCATATTCCACGCCAAACCCATCAGGTGTCTCTGACATCGGGCTGTCGCTTGTCTATTCGTTCGACCGTCTCGCCGGGGTGGGAACGTTCCAGGGAGCAGCGACGCTGTTCGGCCAGAAGCTGCTCTCGGTGAGCGATGACGATGTCACCTCGTTCCGGGTCGACTTTTAGTAAGCTCGCTGCGCGGGAGGCGTCACGAAGCGTAGGATCCTACGCCGACATGATCGACACCCACTGCCACCTCGACCTCGAGGCGTTCGATGCGGATCGCGAGGCCGTGATCGCCCGCGCGACCGCGGCCGGCGTGACCGGCATGATCGTGCCGGCGATCCGGCCGCGGACGTGGGGCGCGCTGCGCGAGCTGGCGGCGCGGCATGCCGGGGCCGGGGTGCGCGCGGCGTATGGCATCCACCCGCAGGTCGTGCCGGCGCTCGAGGCCGACGAGCTGGCGGGCGACGTGACGGCGAGGCTGGTCGAGGCGGCGGTCGGCGCGTGCGCGATCGGCGAGTGCGGGCTCGACGGCGGGACCGCTGCGCATGACCTGCAGGAGCAGATCTTTCGCGCCCACGTCCGCGCCGCCAAGCTGACCGGCCTGCCCTTGCTGATCCACGTGCTGCGCGCGCACGACGCCGCGCCGCGGATCCTGCGCGAAGAGGGCCCGGTGACCGGCGTGATGCACAGCTACTCCGGCGGCGCCGCGCTGGTGCCGATCTATCGCGCCCTCGGCATGGCGTTCTCGTTCGCCGGCCCGGTGACCTACGCCAACGCCCGCAAGCCGATCGAGGCCGCGCGCGTCGTCCCTGCCCCGCTGCTGCTCGCCGAGACCGACGCGCCCGATCAGGCGCCGCACCGCCATCGCGGCCAGCGCTCGGAGCCGGCGTTAGTCGCCGACGTCATCGCCGGGCTGGCCCACGCGCGCGACGCATCGGTCGCATCGATCGCCGCGCTGACCACCGCCAACGCCCGCCGCCTGCTACAGATCTAGCGGCTGCACGCCGAGCACGACGTGGTCCTGCGACACGGCGTCGAGCCACAGCAGCAGCCGCCGCGACTCGCCCTCGCCGACGTCGATCTCGATGATCCGCCGCACCGGGTTGCCCGCCAGGGTCCGCGCCAGATCGGCCTCGGCCGTGCTCCACGCCGTGGCGAGCGGCGTCGAGCGCACCGGCAGGCCCTCGACCTCGACCGACACGCCCATCACGAACCGCGCGAACGCCGGGTTGGCCGACGCGATCACGCCGCTGGGCGTCATCAGCGCGAGCGGCAGCCGGCAGCCATCGAACGCGATCCGCGCCAGCTCGTCGCGCGTGTTCTGGGTGCGCTGCTCGATCACCACGCGCTTGGCCGGCCCCCCGCTGCGCGCGCCGCGCCGGCCGAAGCCCATCATGTCCATCACGGTCTTCAGCTCGTAGATGAACGCGGCCATGTCCTTGTGGCGCTCGGCCGGGCGCTTGGCCAGCGCGTGATAGATCAGCGTCTCGAGCGCCGGATCGACCCCGCCGTCGACCAGCAGCGACGGCGACTTCGCCCGCTCCTCGAGGTGCCCCGACAGGATCTTCTGCACCGCGCCGTCCCACGGCACCTGGCCGGTGACCAGCTCGTACAGCAGGATGCCGACGCCGTAGACGTCGCTCGCCGGCGACGCGGGCTCGCCGCGGATCCGCTCGGGCGCGACGTAGTGCGGCGTGCCCGACAGCGAGGTCGACGCGCGGCTCGAGGTCAGCGAGCGCGCCAGGCCGAAGTCGAGCAGCTTGATCAGCGTCTTGCTGCGCTTGCCCTCGTGCTCCTCCTCGGCGATCAGGATGTTCTCGGTCTTGATGTCGCAGTGGACGACGCCCTGCTTGTGGATGTAGTGCAGGGCCTCGGCGAGCTGGAGCACGATGTCGCACGCCTTGCGCGCGCTGAGCTGCTTCTCGCGGAACAGGATGCGGTTGAGCGCCTCGCCGTCCACCAGCTCCATCACCATGAACATCCCGACCTTCTCGTCCTCGCCGAAATCGACGACCGAGGTGATGCTGGGATGCGACATCGCCGACGCGAACCGGGCCTCGCGGTAGAACAGCTCGCGCGCCTCGTCGGTCTCGGCGACCTGGTTCGAGATGATCTTGAGCGCGAACGTCCGCGACAGGTGGATGTGCTTGACCTTGTAGACCTTGCCCATCCCGCCCTGGCCGACCCGGGTCAGGATCTGATACCGGCCGCCGATCAGCGACGAGTACTCGGCGGTCTCGACCCGGATCGCGGCGCTGCGCGCGGGCGGCCGGGGCGTGTGCGGCAGGCCGCCGGCCGGGGGCCGCTGCGGCGTGGTCGGCTTGGTCGTGCGCGGGTGGGCCGGGGCGACCGGCAGCGCGCGGGCGACCGACAGCGAGCTCTGCGCCGGCGACAGGA
>DASWOO010000936.1:0-2930 GCA_036404335.1 Kofleriaceae bacterium | reverse complement strand
GAGGTTGCCGTGGTGGTCGCCGAACACCTGGATCTCGATGTGGCGCGGCTGCTGGATCGCCTTCTCGAGATACACGGTGCCGTCGCCGAACGCCGCCGTGGCCTCGCGCACCGCGCCGTCGAACGCCGCCGGCAACTCGGCCGCGGTCGCGACCAGGCGCATGCCCTTGCCGCCGCCGCCCGCCGCCGCCTTGATCAGGACCGGAAAGCCGATGGTCTGGGCCGCGGCCAGCGCCAGCTCGGCGCTGGGGAACCCGTCACCGGTCGGGCCATTGTCGCCAGGGACGACCGGGGTGCCGGCCGCTGACACGGTCTTTCGCGCCTCGGTCTTGCTGCCCATCTTGCGCATCGCCTCGGCCGAGGGGCCGATGAACGTGATCCCGGCCGCCTGGCACGCGTCGGCAAAGTCTTCATTCTCCGAAAGAAACCCGTAACCGGGATGGACCGCGTCGGCACCGGACTGCCGGCAAGCATCGAGGATCTTTTCGATCACGAGGTAGCTCTGGGCCGCGGGCGCCGGGCCGATCCCGACCGCGAAGTCGGCGATCTGGACGTGGGGCGCGAGCCGGTCCACGTCGCTGTACACCGCGACGGTCTCCAGACCCCGCTCCTGGCACGTCCGCATCACGCGGACGGCGATCTCCCCTCGGTTTGCGACCAGCACGCGGCGGATGGGCCGAAACGGTGATGACATCGTCGCGGACAATACACAAAAGGTAGGTCGCGTTGCATTGCGCACGACGTCGCCCTAGAATCCATGCGAATCGGCGTATTGCGCTGGCGTGTTGAGCGCTGACGCATCCGGCGACCGCGGAGATTTTGCTTGGTCGATCCAAATACCCGTCAAGGGAAACGAACTCCGGTAACGCTCAAGATCAAGTTCAAGAGCGAGACCCTCGAGCAATTCATCGAGCGCTATGCGGTCGATGTCAGTCAAGGCGGCATCTTCATCCGGACCAAAGAACCGCTCGCGGTCGGGACCCAGATGAAGTTCGAGTTCCAGCTCCGCGATGCCTCTCCGCTGATCGCGGGCGAAGGCACGGTGGTCTGGACCCGCGAGAACGATCCGAGCCGTCCGGCGATCGCGCCGGGCATGGGCGTGCGGTTCGATCGTCTCGCGGACGGCAGCCAGAACATCCTCGAGCGCATCCTCGCCGACAAGGCGAAGCAGGCGCCGCAGCGTCCGGGGAGCGAGACGGCCAAGCCGCCGATGTTCACCGACACGCCGACGCGGGTCGCGCCCGCGCCGGTGCAGGAGGCGCTGCTGGGCAAGGATGGGCGGCCGCGGCGCGGTAGTGACGAGCCGAACGCCGACTCGCACACGCCGCTGCCCAAGCCGATGCCGTTCCACTCGGACGCGGACGAGTTCCCGGACGAGGCGTTCGAGGAGGCCACCAAGGTCCGCGCGCTCGACGAGCTGATCGCGCAGACCGCCGAGGGCGGCTCGAACGCGCCGGCCGCCGGCAACCCGCCGAGCCTGGCGGGCACCGGCAGCCACAAGTCCGTCGACAAGGCCGCCGCGCGCGACGACGCGAGCGAGCGGTCCGAGGCGCCGGAAGCGCCCGGCCTGCCCAACCCGCCCGAGCCGTCGCGGCCGCTGCCCAAGCTGCTCGACACCTCGCCCTCGCCGCGCACCGAGGGCCAGAACCCCGCGTTCGTGTCGGAGTCGATGTCGCGCACCCGGCTGGGCGTCGGGATCGAGCCGCGGCCGCGCACGGCGACGCCGAGCCCGCTGTCCGGCGGAAGCGCCGGGCCGTCGCCGTCGTCGTTCGCGTCCGAGGCGCCGCCGCTGTCGAGCGGCGTGCGCGCGGTGCCGGCCGAGACCACCGAGCCGGCGCGCATGCCGACCGCCGGCCAGCAGCGCAGCATCGCGCCGATCGCGATCCTGATCCTGCTGCTGATCGCCGCCGGCGGCGCCGCGGTGTGGTTCTTCGTGATCCGCCCCGGCCAGATCCAGAAGCAGGACACCGGCACGGGCAGCGCGTCGGGCGCGACCGTCGCGTCGGGCGCCACGCCGCCGCCGATCACGCCGCCGACCGGCAGCGCGGGCTCGGCGGCGTCGGACCTCGGCTCCGCCGCGGTCGGCAGCTGCTCGGCGATCCCGGCCACCGCGGGCAGCAACGCGCCCAAGGCCGAGCCGGTCGACACCGTGATCGCCGCGAGCGAGCCGGGCGCGACCGTCGAGGTCACCGGCACCAGCCAGAGCGGCCCGGCGCCGTTCACCGCCAAGCTCGACAAGGGCAAGGCGTACCAGGCAAAGGTCTCGGCCAAGGGCTTCCAGATCCTGGAGCTGGCGGTCACCGGCGGCGCCGACAAGCAGACCGCGAAGCTCGTCGCCAAGCCCAAGAAGATCACCGTGACCAGCGACCCGCCGGGCGCGCTGCTGTGGGTCGACAACAGCTCGACCGGGCACACCACGCCGTTCGAGATCGAGCTGACCCCGGCGCAGGCGGCCAAGAAGTCGGTGCACGTCCAGATCCGCAAGAGCGGGTTCAAGACGATCGACCGGGTCGTCGACCTGGGCAAGCTGACCGAGGACGACGCCCAGCTGACCGGCAAGCTCGACGAGAAGCTCGCCGTGCAGCCGGTCGCCGCGCCGCCGCCGCCGTCGAACCCCAACCCGCCGGCGAACACCGGCTCGCAGGGCGCGGTCACCCACCCCGGTGGCGGCACCGACACGCCGAGCGGCGACACCCCGGCGCCCGAGAAGCCGACGGAGAAGCCCGCCGAGACCCCGCCCCCGCCGTCCGAGAAGCCGGTCGAGCCCGAGCCGACCTTCAACAAGTAAGCTGGACGCGGCGCCCTCGAGGCGCCGCAGCCGTTTCTAGCCGCCGCCGTTCTAGCTACCGCTCGCCGCCTTCATCCACTTGGAGGGCTCGCCCACGCGGGGCCGCTCGCCGCCGCGCACCAGGTAGCGCACGGCGTGGGCGA
>DASWOO010000935.1:0-16666 GCA_036404335.1 Kofleriaceae bacterium | reverse complement strand
GTCAGCTCGTCGGACAGCGTGCGCAGCCGGCCGCGGTCGGCCAGGTCGTAGGCCTGGGCGTCGGCGGTCGCCTCGTGCACGCCGTTGAAGTACTTGCTGGTGATGCCGGCGAGCGCGGGGTCGGTGATCAGCCGCATCGTCGCCTGCACGCCCTCGTCGAGCGAGCTCAGCGGCGTCGCCACGATCTTGGTCGGCATGAACGTCGCCGGGTGCAGCGCGTTGACCGTGACGCCGGTGCCGGCCAGCTCGTCGGCGAGGTCGAAGGTGAACAGGATCTGCGCCAGCTTGCTCTGGCAGTACGCCCGCGCGCCGCTGTAGCCGTGGGTCAGCATCGGATCCTTGAAGTCGATCGCGGCCTGGCCCGCCGAGCTGACGTTGACCACGCGCGACGGCGGGCACGACCGGAGCAGCGGCAGCAGCTTGCGGGTCAGCAGGTAGTGCGAGAGGTAGTTGACCGCGAACCGCAGCTCGACGCCGTCGCGGCTCTCGCCGCGCTCGGCCGACGGCACGGTCGAGCCGATGCCGGCGTTGTTGACCAGGACGTCGAGCCGGGGCTCCTGGTCGAGCACGTGGTTGGCCAGGGCGCGGACCTCGGCGAGCGACGCCAGATCGGCGACGTAGACCCGGGCGGTCGCGCCCGCGGCGCGCAGCTCGACGGCCAGCGCCTCGGCGCGCGCGGCGTCGCGGCCGTGGACCAGGACCGTCGCCTGACCCTCGGCCAGCGCGTGCGCGATGCCGCGGCCGAGCCCGTCGGTCGCGCCGGTAACGAGCACGGTCTTGGCCGCGAGGTCGGTCATCGTGGGCGCCAGTGTCTCAAAAGTTCGGGTCGAGGGTGACCGTGCCGAGTGACTTCTCGAGCATGCGGCGGAACAGCGCCGGGGCGATCCAGGTATAGGCGCAGAACGCCAGCCACGCCCACGAGATGATCCGCGCGATCGCCTCGTGGCCGAGCTCGTCGGTGACGATCACCAGCACGCGGACGAGCACGAACGACAGCAGCGCGCCGGCGATCCGCTGGGTCTCGCTGCGCGTCGCCTGGTAGCTCGACCACCGCCACCACGCGCCGAGCAGCTTGCTGCGCCGCGCCTGGATCGACGCCCACAGGGTCAGCCCGCCGCGATCCATCGCGCGCTGGCCGAGCACGAACCGCGCGTGGCGCTCGGCGCCGGCGACGTCGGCGGTGCGCAGCGCCAGCTCGCCGGCCAGGACATGGGCGCCGAGGTCGGCGGGGTCGCTCTCGAGGGCCTGCTCGACCAGCCGGCCGCACGCGTCGAGCGCGCCGTCGCCCAGCTCGAGCCGGGCGAGCGCGGTCAGCGCCTGGGTGTGGGCCGGCGAGCTCGCCAGCGCCTGGCCGAGCAGCTCGCGGGCGCGCGCCGGGTCGCCGCGCAGCTGCTGGATCTGGGCGGCCAGCACGTAGTAGCCGGCCGGGACGTCGAGCTCCTCGAGCGAGATCAGGCAGTGCGCCCAGGCGTCGTCGAGCTTGCGCTCGGCGGTGTGGACCCGGGCGGCGATGTGGTGGATGTACGGATCGTGGGCGTCGAGGTGGAGCGCGAGCTGGATCTCGATCGCCGCGCCCGGCAGCCGCCGCGCGTCGATCAGGATGTTGGCGAGCACGGCGTGGGCGCGCGCGTGATCCGGATCGAGGCTGAGCGCGCGCTTGACCAGGTCGATCGCGCCGCGCTCGTTGGCCAGCCGGTGCTGGGTCTCGGCCTCGCCGAGCAGCCGCTCGAGCTCGCGGGCGGTCATCGCTGCACCCAGCCCGCGACCAGCTCGCCCAGCAGGCCGCCCCAGGTGCCGTGCCACAGGCCGGCCGCCGCGCCGCTGGCGACGATGATGATCCACAGCGGATGATCGATCAGGTTGATCACGACGAAGCGCAGGATCCGGCCGGCGCCGAGCACGCGGTTGGCGTCGCGGATCGGCCCGCCGTAGTACTCGTAGATCGCGAACGTCCGGCCCTGGA
The DNA here is from genome assembly GCA_036404335.1 of Kofleriaceae bacterium. Lineage (GTDB taxonomy): Bacteria > Myxococcota_A > Polyangia > Haliangiales > Haliangiaceae > JABFXX01. The sequence goes on along the minus strand of DASWOO010000935.1, from coordinate 14,703 downwards.
TCGTCGCGAGGTAGTACGAGATGCCGAGCTTGAACGTGACGATCGCGAGCAGCGCGAACCGCAGCGGCATGCCCTCGACCGGGATGATCTCGCGGCGGACCAGCGCGATCAGGATCAGCGCGAGCGCGCCGGTGATCGCGAACGCCGCGGCGCACAGCCCGAGCTCGCGCTTGCGGGTCGGGCTGCCCATCGCGATCGCGTTGAACGCGAACCACGGCCACGCCAGCCACGCGCCGGCCAGCATCGCGGCGAGCAGCGGCATCGACGGCCGGACGACGTAGGCGCGCAGCGAGGACTCGGTCGGTTGATCGGCGATCTGGTAGCTCATGACTTCCCGTGGCGGCGGAGGAATTCGAGGACCTCGTCGTACTGGCCGCCCTCGTTGGCATAGCGCGCGTAGTTGCGCGCGGTGGTCAGCCACTCGAGCGTGGTCGGCTTGACCTCGGCGAGCGCGGCGCGCAGGTGGGCCTGGTCGATCGGCACCTCGCGGTCGCTCGCCAGCGACGCGGCGATCGCGCGGTCGGCGGCGGTGTCGACCAGGTTCTCGAGGTCGGCGCCCGAGAACCCCGAGGTGCTGCCGGCGAGCGCCTCGAGGTCGACGTCGCCCGCGACCGGCCGGCCGGCGAGGACGATCGCCAGGATCGACGCGCGCGCGGCGCGGTCGGGCGGCGGCACGAACAGCACGCGGTCGAACCGGCCGGGGCGGCGGAACGCCGGGTCGATCGCCCACGGCACGTTGGACGCCGCGAGGATCAGGACGCCGGCGTTGTTCTGCGCAAAGCCGTCCATCTCGGCGAGGAACTGGCTGACCAGCTTGGACGACGTGCCCTCGCGGGTGTGCTGGCGCTTGCCGGCCAGCGCCTCGATCTCGTCGAAGAACAGCACCGCCGGGGTCGACGCCCGGGCCTTTTCGAACAGCGCGTGCAGCTTGCGCTCGCTCTCGCCGATCCACATGTCGAGGACATCTTCGATCGCGATGTTGAGGAACGTCGCCTTGCACTGGCCGGCGGTGGCGCGGGCGAGCAGGGTCTTGCCGCAGCCGGGCGGGCCATACATCAGGATGCCGCCGCCGGCCTTCTTCTTGAACTTCGCGAACAGCGATGGCTTCTGGAACGGCAGGATAATGCGCTTCTCGATCTGCGCCTTGATCTCGTCGAGGCCGCCGACGTCGGCGAACACGACCGGCGGCGCGGCCGGCTGGACCAGGCGCTCGACCTCGCTGGCGTCGGTGTCGTCGTTGGACACGACGCGCAGCCGCGGACCGTCGCCGGTGGCGGGCTCGGGGGCCCGGGTGACGAGCAACGCGCGCAGCTCGCGATCCTCGAGCGTCGGGTTGGCGCGGACCGCGGCCTCGTAGGCCGCGAGCGCGCCCGGGCGATCCCCCTGGGCGTGGAGCACGCGGGCGCGGACGAGCTGCAGCTCGGGCTCGGCGCCCTCGCAGAACGCCAGGGCGCGCGGCAGGCCGCCGGCGCGGAGCAGGACGCCGGCGACGAACGCCCGGTCGGCGACCGAGATCGCCGACGGCGCGAGCGACCCGACGTGCTCGGCGGCGCGCGCGTCCCCGGCGCCGGCCAGGCCGCGGATCACCGCGACCCGGAGCGCCGCGTTGTCAGGACTTGCCGCGAGCGCGGCGAGCAACGCCGCCAGAGTTGCCTGATCCATCCCACCCCGGAGCTTACCGGAGAACCGCGGCTACAACGGACGCAACGCGAAATACGCGACGATCGCCAGCGCGACGATCAAGCTGATGATCAGCAGCCGGCGGAAGCCCCAGGGGCTGGCGGGCGCGTCGGGCACGACGGCCGGCCCCGGGCTCGCGACCAGCCCGGCGCGTGCGACGGTCGCCGGCGGCAGCGTGGCGCGCGGCCCCGTGGTGCGCTTGCTCGACACGGCGCTCGTGATCGGCGGCGCCGCGGCGGCGGCGGCCAGGATCGACGCGGGGCCGGAGCGGTCGTGCGCCGGCTGTGGCGCGGTCGGGAAGTTGCCGCTCGGCTGGCGCGGCCGCAGCGACATCGACTGGTCGGCCGGGATGAACCCGCTCGACGACAGCTCGGGGCCGATCGCGCTCGGCACCGCGACCGGCGCGAGCGAGCCCGGCGACATCGGGTTCGGGCTGAGCGAGCCGGGCGAGCTCGGCGAGCTCGGCAGCGACTGCGAGCGATCGAGCACCGCGGAGTGCGGATACAACAGCTCCGTCGGCGAGCCGTTCGCGTGCCGGGGCTGGAGCGCCTCGAGCTCGGCGGGCGGCGGCAGCGGGATCTGCGAGAACCCGGTGATCTCCTCGCGCTCGTCGGCAAAGGTCTGCGCCACGAAGTACGCGATGTTCGCCGGCGAGCTTTCGATGCCGTAGGTCCGCATGATCTCGGTCAGCATCGCCGCGACCTCGAGCCCGGTCTGCGGCCGGTCCCCCGGGTCGGCCGCGAGCAGCCGGGCGACCAGGTGCTCGAGGGTGTCGGGGATGTTGCCGATCATCTGCTGGAGCGGCTTGTACTGGCCGATCCGGATCTTGGCGACGATGTCCTTGGGCGAGCTGCCGGCGAACGGCATCTTGCCGGTGCAGAGCAGATAGAGGATCACGCCGAGCGAGAACAGGTCCGAGCGGTGATCGAGCGGCTCGTTCCGGGTGTGCTCGGGCGACATGTACAGCCACTTGCCGACGATCATCGTCTCGGCGTGCTCGGTCACCGACGACATCGCGACGCCGAAGTCGAGCAGCTTGACCGAGCCGTCGTAGCTCAGGATCACGTTGTGCGGCGACACGTCACGGTGGACGACCGAGAGCTGGCGGCCGTCGAGGTCGGTCGACCAGTACGCGTGGTGCAGCGCCTGCGCGACCTCGCGCACGACGTAGCAGGCGTCGCCGAGCGACATCAGCGACCGGCTCGCGCGCAGCTTCTTCAGCACGTCGCGCAGGTCCTTGCCGCGCACGTACTCCATCGCCAGGTACAGCGCGCCGCCGACCTCGCCGACGTCGAGCACCTGGACGATGTTGGGGTGGGTCAGCCGGCCGGCGATCTTGGCCTCGTTGAGGAACATGTCGATCGCCAGGTGGCGGGTCTCGAGCAGCTGGCGCTGGATCCGCTTGAGCGCGACCGGCTTCTCGAACCCGCCGATCCCGGTCTGCTTGGCGAGGAACACCTCGGCCATGCCGCCGGCCGACAGCGGCCGGACGATCTGGTACTTGCCCAGGATGTAGTCGTTGTCGGCGATCGGCGCGGTCGCGTGGTCGCCGGCCTGCGCGACGTTGGCGTCGGTCACCGCGCGCGACAGGATCTCCTGGCGCTGCTCGATCAGCTTGACGCTCGCCGGCGGCGGGCTCGTGCTCGCCTTTTGCAGCGGCGCCAGCGCGTCGAGCGGGATCTCGGCGCGGCTCTGCCCGCCGCAGATCGGGCATACCAGCTGCGAGAACGTCACCGGCCAGCGCGCGGTCGCCAGGTTGTGGCTGTGCGGCGTGGACCGGCCGCACGAGATGCAGCGGTACGGGACGAGCACCGACGACACCGCGATGTTGCGCGCCAGGCCAAAGCTCGTCCCCGACTGCATCAGCGTGGACTCGGTGACGTCGACCAGCGTGATCGACGGGACCTGGCCGGCGAGGGTCTTGAGCAGCCGCTGCCACTCGCGCAGGCCGAGCGGATCGAACCAGTCGACCTCGGCCAGATCGATCACGACCTCGCCCTCGGCGCCGACCAGGAACGGCCGGGCGCGGAACATCGAGCCGATCGTGCCGATGATCCGGAAGTAGGTCACCGAGCCGTGGACCAGCTTGATGATCCGCGGCGGCTTCTCGGCGACCGTCGCCGGCGCGGTGTACAGCCCGCGCTGGGCGAGCAGCTGCGCGGCCTGCGGCTGGATCTTGGTCGCGGCGTACTTGGCGACGAACGCGAAGTAGCTCTGCGGGGTCTCGTCGAACACGAGCTTGCCGCCGCACTTGCTGCACGACTTCTCGGGCACGGCGCCCTTGGCGAGCTGCGCGCGCTCGGCGAGCACGTCGATGACCTGCTCCGACTCGAGGTCGCAGACCGGGCACACGAACGGCGCGAGCACGGTCAGGATCTGCGAGGGGCCGCCGAAGTTGAGCACCATGTTGAGCTGGTCGACGAAGAACGTCGGGCAGCCGAGCAGGTACAGATCGGTGAGCGACTTGGGTAGCGCGTCGACGCTGCGCAGCCACTGGCGGACGCCGAACGACGTCATCCGGGTCATGCCGGAGACGTCGAGGATCAGGATCCGGGTGCCGTCGGCCAGCGCGCCGGCCGCGGCGAACCCGGCGAAGTGCTCGTCGACCAGGCCGGCCACGGTGATGAGCGCCGCGTCCCCCGACTGCACGAGCTGGACCCCCGCGGCGGGGCGGGGCGGGGCAGTGCCGGTAGGTTGGCGGGCTCGAAACATGCGTTCACTTCGACTTGGCGACGATGGCGACCGAGTGGTCGAGCGGGGACTGTCGTGCGTCTTCCCGGGCGTCGGAATCGCTCAGCTGCCAGAACTTGCGTTTTTCGCTGTCGTTGAAAAACAGGTGGAAGGCGAACGGTTTCGGGCCGGTGCCGGTGCGCTTGGTGATCCCGACCAGGATCTCGGTGTGACGGTTCTTCGCGACTAACACGGCCACAAACGAAGCGCCCGAAAAAATGCGCCACATTCCGAGGCCGGCGCCGCCGCGGGTCTCGTCGACCTGGACCTGCATGTCGCTGCGCGCGCAGCGGCCGAGGACCTCGACGAGCCGGGCCCGGGTCAACGACCCGAACGGATCGCGGACCCGGACGATCGCCAGGTCGTCGCGGCAGCCATAGGCGAGATCGCAGGCCCGGTCCTCGGGGAGGTAGATGTCCTGGGTCCGCGGCACCGGCTGCTTGAGCAGGCCGGCGGCGTACGGCGCATCGTAGAACGCGTTGGTCAACAGCTCCTCGGCGGCGTCGCGCAAGGTCGCGACCGACCGCGGGCTGACGCCGTGGTTGCCGAGGAACTCGCTCATCTTCTCGAGCCGCGCGACCCGGCTCGAGGCGTGGGTCAGCCGGATCCGCCGGCCGGTGACCGACGGGCTCAGCCAGTCGAGCAGCCGGGGCTTGGCGCTGGTGAACGTGCGCAGGATGTTCTCGAGGTGCTCGCCGGCGAGCGGGTGCTCGAGCATGCTCGCGCTGATCACGTGCGTGACCCAGGTGTAGGGCTCGAGCCAGCTGATCGCCGTGGGCAGTGCCTCGTCGCAGATCGCGATGACCGGGCCGTCGCCCACGCTGCCCGCGCGCTGCGCGGCGCCCGGCAGGGTCGTGCGATCGAGGAACACGACCACCTTGCCGCCGCGGGTCGCGGCCTGGAGCTCGCTGGCAGAGGTGACGAACTGCGGGCGCGTGTGGCGCTGTAACCGCTCCGAGGCCAGGCGCTCGCTCAGCAGGCGCCGCAGCGGCTCTGACATCCAGACGACCGAGTCCACGGCCGACAACATATCACCGCGAGAAGAGTTTCACATCCCGCGGTGACAACGACCTACATGTCGCGCTTGATTCCCCGGCGCCCCCGGCTCGTGCCGCCGGCGCTGCTGAACGCTAGTCGGCCGGGATGGCTTGGCGCGCGAGGACCTGGCTCGGGTCGCGTGAGCTCATGCCGAAACGTTGCCTGGCCGGCGGGTCAGGCAACGATCAGGTTTGTGGTCCGAAGCCTTCGGCCCCGACGGATGAGCACGGCAGTGGGCAGTCAGTGGAGTATTCGGTCGATCGTGAGAGAGGCATTGCGCTGCTGATTTGCGCACGCTGTCGCAAAAGATTTTCTCGAAAGCATCGCCAAGCCCGAACTGCACCGGTAGACTGGAACCGTTGAAGCGCGCGCTCGTCGGGGGATGAGCCGCGCCGTCCCGGATGCGAGGGGTCGCTCGCGTCCGTGAGAGTGCGTCGTGCAACCGCGAAGGGATTGCCGTGCAGGGAAAGCCAGATCTGGTGTCGAATCACCCTCTTCATCATGGCCACGTCGAATCGACGAGTCAGATTGGCCTGATCGAAGCGCTCGGCCGCGAGCTGCGCGAGCTGCGCGAGAAGTGCTTCGAGCACGAGCGGCGCGAGCTGGTGCTGCGGTCGCTGCGCAACGTCACCGATGCGTGCTGCGTGCTCGACCGCGAGGCCCGCCGGGTCCGCTGGATCCACGACCTGCGCGCCGATCAGCCGTGCGCGCGCGACACCGGTCACGACGAGGCGAGCTTCGTCGAGCTCGCCGAGCGGTTCCACCAGGCGGCCGACGATCAGCTGCCGTACGCCGCCGTGGTCGGCCGCACCACGGTGGTCCGGACCGTGGATCTCGGCTGCCCGGCCGAGTTCGGCGGCGCGCGCTGCCTCGCGGTCGCGCTGAGCTACTTCGACGGCGATCCGAGCAAGCTGTCGACCCGCGAGCGGCAGATCGCCCAGCTCCTGGCCAACGGCTACTCGACGGTCAACGCCGCGGCGATCCTGTCGCTCAGCGAGAACACGATCCGGACCTACGTGCGGCGACTGTATCGCAAGCTCGAAATCACCAACCGGGCCGATCTGACCCGCAAGTGCACGGAGCTGTGCATCGCGGCGCTGTGATTTCCGCGCTACCCTAGCCGCCTATGTTCGTGTGCCCCGAGTGTGGTGCGTCGTCGCCTGTGCCGGGGAATTGCCCCAACGATCGGTTCGCGCTCGCACCGATCGGCGACGATCTGCTGCTCGGTACGACGATCGGCGCGTACCGGGTCGCGCGCCTGCTCGGGGTAGGCGGCATGGGCCGGGTCTACAAGGGCGTGCAGCCGCAGATCGGCAGCCGGGTCGCGATCAAGGTGCTGTCGCGCGAGTGCTCGGATCGCCGCGACCTGGTGGAGCGGTTCTTCTCCGAGGCGCGCGCGGTCAACCTGATCCGCCACGAGAGCATCGTCAACGTGCTCGATCTGTCGAGCCTGCCCGACGGCCGGCCGTACATTATCATGGAGTACCTCGACGGCGCGCCGCTGGCGGCGATGGTCGAGTCGATCGCGCAGTCCGGGCCGCTGCCGCTCGGCAGCATCGCGCGTCTGGTGGTCGAGGTGCTCGAGGCGCTCGACGCGGCGCACGCCAAGGGCATCGTCCACCGCGACCTCAAGCCGGATAACCTGTACGTCGCGCCGTCGGGCCGGCCCAAGATCCTCGACTTCGGCATCGCCAAGCTCAAGCCCGAGCTCGGTGGCAGCTATACCCAGACCGGCTCGCTGCTCGGCACGCCGCACTACATGTCGCCCGAGCAGGCGGCGGGCCGGCCGGTCGACTTCCGCTCCGACCTGTACGCGATGGGCGTGATCCTGTTCGAGTGCGTGACGGGGTCCAAGCCGTTCCAGGGCGACTCGCTGTTCGATCTGCTGCGCAAGCAGGTCGACGCGCCGCCGCCGCTGCCGTCGATGATCCGGCCGGACATGCCGCCGGCGCTCGAGCAGGTGATCCTGGTCGCGATGGCCAAGCAGCCGGACCAACGCTGGGCGTCGGCGCAGGCGATGAGCGGGGCGATCCAGCAGGCGGTGGCGAGCTTGCCGCCGGAGCAGTGGGCGCCGCTCACCGCCGGCGGCACGGGGCGCGCGATGCGGACGCCGAGCGGGGCAGGCTGGAACCCGACGCCGGCGAGCTATCCGGGCGCGCCGCCTGCGAGCTACCCGGGGGCGCCGCCTGCGAGCTACCCCGGCGCGCCGCCGCCGAGCTACGGAGGCAACCCGAGCTATCCCGGCGCGCCGCGCTCGGCGGCGCCGAACCCGACGACCGTCTCCGGCCAGACCGGGCTCGCGCCGCCGCCGGGCAAGTCGAACAGCGCGGCGTGGATCGCCGGCGCGATCCTGCTCGCCGGCGGTGGCATCACCGCGGCCGTGGTCGCCAGCCGCAGTCCGGCGACGCCCGGCCCGACGTCCGGGCCCACGCCGACCATGTCACCGACCGGCGGCAGCAACGCCCCACCGCCGAGCTCGCCGTACCTGCAGCCCGTCGCGCCCACGCAGGTCGCCACGATCCCCGCCGACCAGTGGCTGCCGTCGTTCCGCGCGCTGTCGATCCCCAACTGGGACCCCAAGAACGTCGACGTCGACGGGTTCATGACCTGGGCGATCGCGGTCGCCCGCCAGGCGATCCCCGACGCGCAGCTCGCGCGGCTCGACGTGTCGGGGGTCTACCCCGATGGCCACGCCGACATCACGCTGAACAACGGCGGCTTCATCGTGCTGCGCTTCTGGTCGCCGTCGCGCAGCAAGCGCGACCCGAGCGTGCCGGTCGGCGCGCAGCCCAACTGGCACTGCATGTTCCAGGTGATGGCCACGGTGCAGACCGGGCCGATCATGACGCCGAGCGACGGCATGTCGTGCGAGGACGAGCGCATCCGTCCGGCGCCGCGCTGCTCGATCCGCAAGGTCTGGCAGAGCATGGTCGCCAAGGGCGCGCCGGGCCAGAACGCGGTCGCGATGATCAACTATCTGTCGCCCGAAAAGGACAAGGCGCCGATGTGGTACACGAACATCAACGGCGCCTTTGCCAAGCAGCTCGCGGACGACTGTCCGTGACCGCTACTTGATGTTCACGGCGACGGCGGGCGACGGGATCCCGTTGGCCACCAACGTGATCGTCGCGGCGCCGACCGGGACGGTGGTCGGCACGTTGAACGTGAACGTGCCGGTCGAGGTCGACGTCATCGAGCGGTTCGAGTGGCTGAACGTGCGGCCGTAGAACACGTGGCCGGTCGCCGTGCTCTTGATGCGCAGGATCGGGTAGTTCGTGGCCGGGTGCGCGTCATCGCCGTACGCGACGGCCTCGGTCAGGCCGCTCATGCGCTGCGCGCCGACCGAGTAGTTGCTGCCCGGGTGCAGGGTGGCGACCGCGTTGGTGATCGCGCCGCCATCGGTCGACAGGGCCGCGGCCGGCGCCAGCGCCGCCGCCTCGGCGTCCGCGACCTCGGGGGCGTGGACCGGGACCAGGGTCGGCGTGGTGGTGATGACCGGCGCGACGCCCGAGACCGGGGTGGCGACGGTCGGCACGTACAGCTCGACGTCGTTCGAGAAGTCGGTGGCGAGGACCTCGCCGGTCGGCAGCAGCATGAAGTTCCACTGGAACGACGAGTCGGACGCGGCGCCCGGCGGCGTCGCGACGGCGACCAGGGACGAGCCGTTCCACTCGTACATGTGCGTCGGCGAGTTGAACACGCCCGGGCTGAGCGCGATCAGCTCGTTGCCGTTGGGCAGCAGCACGGCCGGGCCGTCGGCGCTGTCGAGCTGGCCGCCGACGTTGGGCGAGTCCGCCGCCGCGGTCCAGGTGTTGGTCGACACGTGATAGATGTCGTTGTGGCCGGTGCCGCCGACCGCGTACACCGTGCCGTCGTAGCGCAGGATCGCCGGGCCGTTCTCGTGCGAGCCGCTGCCGTCGGCGTTGATGTCGCAGGTCTTGTTGGCCGTGTTCGGGCCGAGCGTCCACGCGCCGGACGTCGGGCTGTAGAACTCGCTGGCCTGCAGGTTGACCGTGTTGTTGCAGTCGACGGTGAGGATCCGGCCGTCCTGCATGACGGTCCAGCTCTCCTCGTCGTTGCTCGCGCCCTGCTTGCCGGTGCCGGTGGCCGTCCACGTCATCGTCGACTGGTTGAGCAGCGCCGAGCGGGTCGAGCAGCAGTCCGACTGCATGTACGTGCCGTTGGCGAGCACCGCCGACGACGCGTCGCCGATCGAGCTCCAGCCGGCCGGCGGGGCCACGCTGGCCCACGTGTTGGTGACCGGGTTATAGACCGCGCCGAGGTTGGTCCACACCGAGGAGCCGGCGTTGTACTCGCCGCCCTCGACCATCATCCGGCCGTCGGTCAGGATGCCCGAGCCGAAGTACAGCGGGGCGTACGGCGCCAGCGCGATCGTCGTCCACGTGCCGTGCAGGTAGCTGCCGTTGATGTCCGGCGTGAGCTTGCGCCACGTCTTGGTCGAGATGTCGCTGACCAGCACGGTGCCGTCGGTCAGCAGCTGCATGAAGCCAGCGCCCGACGTGAACGGCGTGCTGGCGAGCCGGGTCCACGTGCCACCGGTGGCGGCCGGCGGCGCGGCCACCGCTTCCACCGCCACGGTCGTGACGGGCGCGGTCTGCGCCGCCGCCGATGAGGTCTCGTCGGTCTGCTCCATCGTTCCGTCAAGACCGGCGCAACCCGATCCGACCGCGACCACAACACACGCTAGCTTCTTGAACATTGATTGACTCCCTGGGAAAGCAGCCCGCCCCGGGCGGCAACCCGGCGGCGGCGCGCCACTCTAATCCAGTTCGATGCGCGACACTGCCGTTGTCGCACGATGCAAATCGCGGCAGCGATCGCCGGCGACCGAAGATCGGCAATGGACCACCCGCCGCGTCTCCGTTACGGTACGCCCTCACATGTGGAAACCGTGGGTCCTGGGTTTCGTCGAGGTGTGGGCGCTCGCCGCCTGCGGTGGCGGTCACAGCGGTAGCTCGCCCGACGCGGGCGTGCCGGGCGATTCGTCGTCGGTCGACGCCGCGCTGATCGACGCGCCGATCGACGCCGGCGAGGTCACGTCGCCGCCGCCGTGCGGCTTCACCGAAGCGTTGGACGCGACCAACGACGCGACCGCCGAGGCCAGCGCGCTGACCGTCGGCACGACGGATCAAAGTTTATGTGGAACGATCAATACAAATCACTTTGACCCCGATACCGGCACAGTCGATATCGACAGCTTCCGGCTGACCGCCGATGGCACGGCGGGCCTGGTGGTGCGACTGTTTGGCGCGGCCGGCGCCGGCGCGGTGCGCGACCTTTCGGTGACGATCTTCGATGACCAGCAGGCGCTGGTCGCGTCCGGAACGCTGCACCCCGCGCTGTCCAACCACGCCGTGTTCGTCGCCCCGCTCGCCGCCGGCGATTACACGATCTCGATCACGGCGCAGAACGCCACGGCGCCGGCCGCGGCCTTCGATTACAAGCTCGAGCTCCTGCCCGATCCGAGCGCGCGCTGCCCGCAGCGCACGGCCCCGGCCGACTACGTCGAGGCCGCCGACGGCGTGGCCGGCACCGGCAACGACGTGGTCGCCGTGTCGTTCGGCGATGCCGTGCCGTACAAGCTGACCGACGCGACCGACGCCGCCGAGCCGACCCAGCTGACGCTCGGCGCGGTCAGCCCGGTGCGGATCTCGGGCACCAGCGCCAGCGTCGACGCCGCCGACGACTACATGGATCGCGACACCTATCTGATCCACACCGGCCCGAGCACCAACGAGCTGACCCTGCGGCTCGCCTGGGCCGACCCGAACAACGACTTCGACTTCATCGTGTTCGCCGCCGGCCACACCGACGACGTCGGCGACGGCCTGCAGTCGCTTCCCAGGGAAGAGTACAACGTGGTCGCGGTGAAGCCCGACACGGACTACTGGATCTGGGTCGCCAGCCACGACGGCAGCACCGCGCTGCCGGCCGGCTACGATCTGTCGCTGTGCGGCGCGGCGCTGGTCGAGCCGTTCGCCGCCCGCCACGCGCGCTCGGAGGTGCGGTGATGCGCCGCCTGGCACTGCTGCTCGGCGGGCTCGCCGCCTGTGGCTCGAGCAACGCCAGCGCGCCCGACGCCGGCGAGCCAGCCCCCGATGCCACGGTCACGCCCGACGCCGGCGGTGCGCTGCCCGATGGCCCGGTCAACACGCCGCCGGGGCCGCGCACCGTCATCACCAGCACGGTCAACCGCACGCGGTTCGTCGTCCGCGAGCACATGCTCGCCGCCGGCGAGATGCAGCTCTCCGGCGAGCCGCTCGCCGAGGCGATGGGCCGCGATCTCGGCGCGTACAGCCGCGACTTCGTGCCGGCCGACGTCTACCAGGACCCGGTGCGGCTGTGGGTCGACATCCCCGGGTTCTCGTCGGCAGTCGAGTCGTACGAGTACTCCAAGCAGCCGATGAACAACCTGGCGTTCGAGTCGGGCGCCGGCACCGCGCTGCTCTACGGCCCGCTGCTCAACCCGGCGGGCGTGACCGGCGCGCCGGCGATGAGCCTGCTCGCCGATCAGATCCAGCACTTCGCGATGGCCTCGCACGCCAAGGGCCTGTACGTGTTCGACCCCGGGACGTTCCCGGCCAATAACCCGGGCGGCGCGAGCAACCCCAAGGGCGTCGGCCGGCCGCAGGACAACCCGCTCGGCTGGCCCGGCATCTGGCCGACCAACCACGTGTTCGCGAGCTTCGATCCGACGCTCCACCCGACGTCGGGCCTCGACATCAAGTGCTCGATCAGCTCGGACGACAACCCGGTCGGCATCGGCGGCACGCTGCTGTGCGCCGACTACGAGTGCGACGCGACGACATTGCACCTGCCGAACCGCGCGAGCCAGGTCGATCCGACGATCACGCCCGGCGCCGACGGGTTCTCGACCTGGAAATACGGCCTGTGGGTCATCAATTACCTGCAGGTCATGCACGACGTCAACGAGACCGCGATCGTCACGGTCGACGACGCCGACATCCCGCTGGTCGGCACGCCCGGCAACACCGTGGTCGGCATGGACGACCGCGGCGCGCCGACCGAGCCCGGGACGTTCCTCGGCTCGTCGAACATCGAGGGCTTCCAGGCCCAGATGTTCTTGCTCGAGGTCGATAACCGGGCCGAGGACTGGCTCGCCAGGCTGACCACGACCGACGGCACGACCCTGTCGGGGTTCGCGAGCCGCGCCGCCGCGATCGCCTACGACTACGCCGCGCCGCTGCGCTGGTTCCCCGGCAAGATCGCCGTGAGCGAGACGCCGGATGCCGCGAGCGGGTTCCCGGTGCCGGCGTACGCGATCGCCTCGGCCGACAGCGACGCGCTCGATCTGATCGGCCTGGCGATGGGCTACGCCGAGTTCTACGCGCTGACCGATCAGCGCAACACGGTGGTCGGCGGCGCGCCGACCGCGCGGGTCTACTTCGACGGCGATCCGTTCGCCGCCGACGACCAGCAGCCCGACGGCGAGCCGACCTTGCACGACCGCGCGCTCGGCGTGATCCGGGCCGCCGTGATCTCGCTCGACCGGCTGCACACAGACCCGGCGAGCCACCTGCTCGTCGACAAGGTCACGATGACCGGCGCGACGCCGAGCCGCGGCCACACGATCTCGACCACGACGCTGGCGTACACGCTGCTCGGCCTGCGCACGGTGCGGCGCTCGCTGGGCTCGCAGCTCCAGCTCTACTCCAACAACAACCCCGACACCGCGCTCGGCGCGTCGCCGCTCGACAGCCTGCCGATCCACTATCCCGGCGACGCATCGCTGACGTTCACCCGGCGGGTCAACCAGATCATCGCGGCCCAGGCGGGCCTGCTCTACGACCACCTGACCGACGCGTCGGGCCGGGCGTGGTCCGGCTGGGACGTGTCGACCGGCGCCCACCTCGACGACGCCGACACGCTCGATGCCCACACCGCCGCGGTCCGCGGCCTGTTCGCGGCGTTCGTGGCGACCTGCGACGTCAAGTACCGCGACCGCGCGACCGCCGTGTTCGCGCGGATCGAGCAGGTGTTCTACGACGCGCAGGCCCGGGCGTACGCCGCGACGCCGGCGCCGGTCGACGACATCGAGTACACGCCGCTGCGGTTCGCGCTGCTGCAGAGCAGCCTGCGCGACATGTACGAGATGGTCGCGACCCGGCCGGGCGGCGAGGTCATGGAGCCGGTGCTCGAGGAGCGGATCGGCCGGCTCAACAAGCTGGTGCTCAACGGCTGGGACGACCGCGATCACGATCAGACCCGCGCGTCGTTCGCCGAGTGCACCAACCAGACCGACCAGGCGCCGCACGGCGGGCTGCAGATGGCCGAGCGCACGCTGACCGGCGAGTTCGGCAGCGAGGGCGATCACGTCCAGAACCCGTTCCACACGATCGATCGCGATCTGGACTGCGTGCCCGAGGTCGACGACGCCCAGCTGCCGGCCGCGCTCGCCGATTCGATCACCTTGCACGTCGCGCGGCCACCCGCGGCGCCCACGGCCGGAGCCACGCGATGAGCCGGTGGCGCGCCCTGGCCCTGGCCGCGGCGGTCGCCGGATGCGGCGGCGGTGACGGCGCGAGCGTGCCGCCCCCGGACACCGGCAGCGGGACGGCGATCCCGGCCGCGCGCACCGGCGATCACTCGTCGTCGATCGCGGTCACCGCCGACGGCGGCACGATCTACGTCGTCAACCCGGAGGCCGACTCGGTGTCGGTCCTCGATCCCGCGTCGCGCCGGCTGGTCGCCGAGATCCCGCTCGGCGCCGGCCACGTCGCGCCGGCCTCCGACGGCAGCTTCACGCCGGCGATCCTGCCGCGCGCGCTCGCGCTCTCGGCGGACGGCGCGCGGCTGTACGTCACCGGCCAGCGCAGCGGCGCGGTCTACGCCATCGACACCGCGAGCGGCACGGTCACAGGCTCGGTCGCGGTCGGCAGCGAGCCGGCCGGCGTCGCGGTCACGGCCGACGGCCGCACGGTCTACGTCGCGTGCACCCAGGACGCCACGGTCGCCGTGGTCGACGCCGCCAGCTGGAAGGTCACCGCGCGGATCGCCGTCCCGGCCGCGCCGTGGGGCCTGGCGTGGTCGCCGACCGACGACGCGCTGCTGGTCAGCCAGTTCTTCGGCGATGGCGTCACCGCGATCGATCCGGCGACCCATGGGGTGCGCGCGACCTGGGCGCTGCCGGCGGTGGCGGCGCGCGGCGATCGCACCCTGGCGCACGGCGAGGTCCGCGGCGTGTACGATCTGGTCCGCCGGCCGGCGACCGAC
>DASWOO010000934.1:0-3885 GCA_036404335.1 Kofleriaceae bacterium | reverse complement strand
CGCGCTCAAGCCGGTCGAGCGCGACCGCCTGGTCGACGCGATCAAGCACCTCGAGACCAAGTTCACCCAGAAGCTGCGCCGGGTGCTGATCGTCGAGGACGACCCGGTGCTGCGCGACAGCACCGCCCGGCTGCTCGCCGGTGACGAGGTCGAGACCATCACCGCCGGCACCACCGCCGACGCGCTGACCCAGCTCAAGAACACGACGTTCGACTGCATGGTGCTCGACCTCGCGTTGCCCGATGGCTCTGGCCTCGAGCTACTCGAGGAGATGGCGCGCGGCGAGCAGTATGGGTTCCCGCCGGTGATCGTCTACACCGGCCGGTCGCTATCCAACGATCAGATCCACCAGCTCGAGCGGTTCAGCCAGTCTATCATCATCAAGGGCGCGCGCTCGCCCGAGCGCCTGCTCGACGAGGTCACGCTGTTCCTCCACCAGGTCGAATCCAAGCTGCCGCCCGAGCGTCAGCGGATGCTGCGCGAGGCCCGCGGCCGCGAGGCGACCTTCGAGGGCCGCCGGATCCTGATCGTCGAGGACGACGTCCGCAACATCTTCGCGCTGACCGCGGTGCTCGAGCCGCGCGGCGCGGTCGTCCAGATCGCGCGCAACGGCCGCGAGGCGCTCGAGCAGCTGCACGCCGATCCGGCGATCGACCTCGTGCTGATGGACATCATGATGCCGGAGATGGACGGGCTCGAGGCCACCCGCCGGCTGCGCGCCGAGCCCAGGTTCGCCAAGCTGCCGATCATCGCGCTGACCGCCAAGGCGATGATCGACGACCGCGAGAAGTGCCTGGCGGCCGGCGCCAACGATTACATCGCCAAGCCGCTCGACGTCGACAAGCTGCTGTCGCTCGCGCGGGTTTGGATCCGCAAGTGACCGCGGCGCTCGCCGCGACCGAGCTCGAGCTCGGCTCGTTGCTCGACTCGATCTACCGGGTCTACCACCACGACTTCCGGGGCTACGCCGAGGCGTCCGTGCGCCGCCGCATGCAGTCGGCGCTGATCTACTTCAAGGTCGACACGATCGCCAAGCTCGAGCAGATGGTGCTGGCCCAGCCGGCGGTGTTCACCGAGCTCCTGCGGTTCCTGACCGTGCAGGTCACCGACATGTTCCGCGACCCGATCTACTTCCGGTCGCTGCGCGAGCACGTCGTGCCCTACCTCCAGACCTACGCCTCGCTCAAGGTCTGGGTTGCGGGCTGCGCGACCGGCGAGGAGGCCTACTCGCTCGCGATCCTGCTCGCCGAGGAGGGCCTGCTCGAGCGCACGCTGATCTACGCGACCGACATCCACCCAGACAGCCTGCGGATCGCCCACGACGGCGTGTACGACGCCGAGCGCATGGCGCGGTTCTCCGACGCGTATCGCCAGTCGGGCGGCCGCGGCTCGCTCGGCGACTATTACTCGGCGGCGTACGGCAGCGCGGTGCTCGATCGCAGGCTGCGCAAGGCGATCGTGTTCTCCGACCACAGCCTGGCGACCGACAGCGCGTTCGCCGAGATGCAGCTGGTGTCGTGCCGCAACGTGCTGATCTACTTCGACCGCGAGCTGCAGGACCGCGCGATCGGCGTGCTGCGCGACTCGCTGTGCCGCCGCGGCTTCCTGGGCCTGGGCCTCAAGGAGACCCTGCGGTTCACCTCCCACGCCGCCGGGTTCTCCGAGCTGGTCCACGAGGCGCGGATCTTCCAGAGGATCGTATGACCGGGCCAGAGCTGATCGTCGTCGGCGGCTCGGCCGGGGCGCTCGACCTGATCCTCGAAATCGCGGCGGCGCTGCCCGAGCGGCTGCGCGCGCCGGTCGTGTTCGTGCTCCATCTGCAAGCCAACCAGCCGAGCCTGGTGCCCGAGCTGATCGCGCGCACCTGCCGCCGGCCGACCCGTGAGATCGAGGACAAGATGAAGCTGCAGCCGCAGGCGATCTATGTCGCGCCGCCCAACTACCACGTGCTGTTCGAGCGCGACCGGACGCTGGCGCTGTCGGTGGATCCGCCGGTCCACTGGTCGCGGCCGTCGATCGACGTGCTGTTCGAGTCCGCGGCCGATGCGTACGGCGCCGGCGTGCTCGGGGTCATCCTGTCCGGCGCCAATGATGATGGCGCCCGGGGGCTTGCGCGAATTCATCGCGGCGGTGGCGCCGCGGTAGTGCAAGACCCGGCCTCGGCGCAGTATCCTGTGATGCCGGGCGCCGCCGCGCGCGCGGTAGGCCAGGGTGTGCGGAGCCTGACCACGGCCGAGCTGATCTCCATGTTCTCGAATCTGGGCGGAGCGCCGGGCGAAGGGATGACCACTCAACAGGACAGTCTGCGATGACCGAGCCCATCAAGTTGCTGCTGGTCGACGACACCCCGGAGAACCTGGTGGCGCTCGAGGCCCTGGTCCGTCGCGAGGGCGTCCAGGTCCTGATGGCGCGTTCGGGGGCCGAGGCGCTCGAGCTGCTCCTGCGCCAGGACGTCGCGCTCGCGCTGCTCGATGTCCAGATGCCCGAAATGGACGGCTTCGAGCTCGCCGAGCTGATGCGCGGGTTCGAGCGCACCAAGCACGTCCCGATCATCTTCGTCACCGCCGGGAGCCGCGATCCGTCGCGCGTGTTCAAGGGCTACGAGACCGGCGCGGTCGACTTCCTGTTCAAGCCGATCGACCCGCACATCCTCAAGAGCAAGGTCGACGTGTTCCTCGAGCTGGCCGACCAGCGCCGCCAGCTGTCCGACGCGCTCCGGCTCTACGAGATGTTCGTCGCGATCCTCAGCCACGACCTGCGCAACCCGCTGGGCTCGCTGGTCGCCGGCGCCGAGCTGCTCTCCGTCCAGATCTCCGACGAGCGCCAGCTCAAGACCGTCGAGCGCATGGTCACTGCCGGCCACCGGATGACGTCGATGATCGAGCAGCTGCTCGACCTGACCCGCGCCCGGCTCGGCGGCGGCATCGGATTCCTGCGCGTGCGCGAGGCGATCGACGTCCGCGAGCTGGTCCACCGCTCGGTCGAGGAGCTCCGCCAGGGTCACCCCGAGCGCGAGATCGCCTACGCCGCGAACAGCGACTGCACGACGTCGGGCGATCCCGGCCGGCTGCTCCAGCTGTTTGGCAACCTGATCGCCAACGCGATCGCCCACGGCACGCGCGGGACGCCGATCGCGGTCACCGTGCTCGGCCGACGCAACGACATCGTGGTCGAGGTCGCCAACCAGGGCGCGATCCCGCCCGAACGACTGGCGACCCTGTTCACGCCATTCCAGGGTCGGACCACGGACGCGTCTCGGTCCGACGGCCTGGGCCTGGGCCTGTTCATCGCCCGGCAGATCGCGACCGCGCACGGCGGCGACATCGCCGTCGAGTCCAGCACGGCGACCGGCACCTCGATGACCGTGCGCTTGCCGCGCAACATCGATGACCTCGGCCGGCGGACGCGCGATTCGGGGGAGAGCCCGATCATTGCCGATGTCGACCCCGCATACCGGCCGATCACGCGGAGTGAGAATTGCGCTGTGATGCGATAATTTCGCATTGCTTGCCTCGGAGAGAGGGGCACCGACACAGTGACGCTGCGGTTTCAGCTGATGTCATTTCTGAAGGGCAGCGAAAAATAATCCGGTTGCGGTAGTGTAGAAACGGACCCTCCGTGCGGCGCCGCCCTCCACCTGTGCATTTTTTCAGCATCGGGCGGAGACGTATTTAATGGTAACGTCAGCAGGGGTGGTGGATCGCGAGGATCTCTGCGGCCGGACCGTTGGAGAATTCGTTCTCCGAGAACGGATCGACGAGGGCGGGTTCGGTGCGGTCTACCGCTGCGAACAACCCCTGCTCGGCCGCGAGGCGGTGGTCAAGGTCCTGCACCGGCGGCTGCGCCGCAACGACGTGGTGCTGCAGCGGTTCATGCGCGAGGCCC